>JBFMGX010000015.1 GCA_040752595.1 Candidatus Zixiibacteriota bacterium | reverse complement strand
TGACGACATCCGACACGTTCGACCGGATCCCGTCGCACTTCGGATCACCGTGGCAGTCACAGGCACAGCCGAAGGCGGCCGTCGGCGGCGTCTCGGCGATCAGGCGGATGATGTTCTCGAGGTCCGCCGGACGCGAACGGCCGTTGGCCTCCACACGGAACCACTGCGTCGTGCCCGCCAGATGCGGCGGCGCCAGGTACTCCAGCAGGAGATAGTCACCCACCGATACGTGGAGATCGCCGTCGAGATCGTGATGCGCCTTGATCCGCACCAGATAGACCACGACAACGTGCTCGGTGTCGATGATCCCGGCCACCGGCGGCGGCGCCAGCCATTCGGTTACGATGAACTGGCAGGACTCAACCACAGGCGTCAGCAGTTCATTCCAGAAGAGCACCGGGCTGATCGCGGGCCCGTGCCAATCGTCCCAATCCAAGGCGGGACGCGACGAATCCGCGTTCGCGAATAGTTGGTCAAGATAGGCATAGCGCAGGCTATCGAGAATCAGTTTCAAGCGGTCGGGTGTGTCATACCCGCCGGGTTGACAGGTCGGCCAGCCGTCGCAGGTCGGCGCAAACCGGCAGGTCGCCGAGCCATTGCAGGTCGGTTGACCGGCGCACGATGGCGCCCCCGGACAGGTTTGCACGCCGTTGCAGGTCGCCTGCGTGTTGCAGGTTGCCGTGTTGGCGCAGGTCGCCGTGCCGTTGCAGGTCGGCCATGGCGCACAGGTCGCCGACATCTTGCACGTCGGCGATCCCTCGCAAGTCGCCGCGAACGTATTGCACGTGGCGCTCTGCGGACACGTCGGATTCCCCTGACACGTGTGCGCCGCGGTGCAAGTAATGGTCCCGGCGCAGGTCGTAGTCCCAGCGCACGATACCACTCCTGCACAGGTGGCACCGCCGCAAGACGCAAACGGCGCGCACGTGACCACACCCGCGCACGATAGGTTCGGGAAGCAGGTCAGGTTTGCCGGACATGATGCCGCTCCCCAGCAGGTCGGGTTCCCCGGGATTGTCGGAGGCGGGCACTGCACCGCCAGACATGTCGCCGTACCGCCGCAACTCGGGGATGGCGCCTGGGTGGCGATGCACAACTGGCCGCCGCAAGATGCCGAACCAAACCACGTCGGGCAGATCACCGGTGAACAACTCGGATAGCTGTTGTACGTCGGCGGAATGCAACTGGCGGGCGGACAGGTAAACCCGCTCGAGACCGTGAAGCAATACAGACCGCCCTGGCAACTGATGGAACCCTGCGTGGTGGCGCAATCGGCGCCGGGACACGAGTACGCTCCCTGCATGGTCGGACAGCGTCCCGCCGGACAACTTGGCGAACCCGCCGAAGTTGGACAATGACCACCCGGACAACTGACCGCACTCTGGCTGGTCGGCGGGCAGGGCATCCCCGGGCAACTGTAATTGCATAGCGTCGGTTGACACGACGGCGCGGAAATCGTCGGCTGGTCTTCTTCACATGTCGATGTCCCCGGGCATGTCTGCGTTCCCTGGCAGGTCGAGAAGCCGATGCAGGTGTTCGTCGTATTCCCACACGTCGGCGTACCCTGACAGGAGACGGCCCCGGGGCAGGTCGCGCGATACGAACACGTCGGCTGGCGATTGCACGTCAGCTCCGACGTGCACGTGGGACTGTAGCACGTCTGGCTCGCCGCACAGGTCTGGCTGCCGCACGTGTGATTTGCCGGGCAGGTCGCCGAGCCATGGCACGACGCCCCGCCGACCATGGTCGGTTGGTTGCACTCCGGTCCCTGGTAGGTCGGCGGCGGTTCACAGGTCGGCGCCCCCGGGCAGGTGGAAGACCCCCGGCAGGTCGCCCAACCGACGCATGTTTCGGTCTCGCACGTCTCAGTACCGGAGCAGCTCGGATAGTGTGGGCAGGTCGGATTCGGCGAACATGTCGCCTCCGATCCGGCACACGACGGCTCGGCCGTGCAGGTCACCGAACGACATGTCTCAATGGCGGCACATGTCGCATGCATGCAGGTGTAATACCCGCTGCAGGTCGCCGACCCCTGGCATGAGGAGCCCCCCGCACAGGTCGCTGACCCTGGGCAGCTTTGCTCTCCCGGGCAAGTCGGTGTGCTCGGCATGGTTGGTGCCGACGCATCGCATGGACAGAATCCGAAGCTCCCGGGAATTGGTTCCGCCGTGGAGGGGAAACATCCCACCAACGACCACACAAGGCAGACGTTGCCGATCATACTGCGGACTTCGACGGCGCATGTGCTGCCGGGACATGCCGCCCCCACACGCTGAGCGCCGATGCACAGCCCCAATTGCCCCAATTCATCCGGAGTGCCGCTGGCACAGCTCAATTGATAGACGCAGACCGGCTCGGGTTCACACGGGTCACCGAACAAGATGTCAAGGAAACAGAGAAACGCCGAGGGCGGTGCGCTGATGGGATCGCTCGGATGAAAGAGCGGCACCGGCCCGCCGGCCGGCGAATACGGGGTGCCGTTCTGCGGCAACGAACTGAGTGGGCCGGAACGAACCTGCCACGGATCACGATTCACCAGCGGTCCGCCCGGATATCCGTCGATCGCGACAAACACATCAAAGAAGCTCTCCGGTGCGCTCTGGAAATTTCCCCCCATGTCGACGATCGGATTGAGGATCAGACCCTGCGTCGGCGGTGGGCTTTTCAGCGTCACAGTGATCGGGCCGGCGCTGGTCAGATTGAGCTCCAGGATCTCGATGGGAATCGGATCGAAGGGAACGTATGGCGGGCCGTTACGCCGTTGGATCAGCGTTCCCTGCAACGTCTGCGGGGGATCAGGATTCTGGCAGGCCGGATCATTCGGATTCGGCGAGATCACCAAGACCGACATCGCTTGAAAGCAGTCCTCCACTGGATCGAGAGCGCCGGCCGGTGTCGTTCGAACCGGCGAACGGTTGACCGCCCCTCCACCCGGAGCCTGGGCCAGTCCGACCGGAAGCTGTCGGTCTTGCTGGTCAAATCGCTCAATCGAGGTCTTCAGGCTGTTCTGGAACAACGGCGATGGCGATGGGTCCGCATTACCCGCCAGCGCAGACTCCGTCGGAGCGACGGCTGCCAGGAACACACCGATCAGCGTCCCCACCAACCACCGACACTGGAACACGGCCGCCTTACGCATGGAACACCTCCCGATCACATGGTGGAATCTTCAGTTTTGCGTTCTCACGCTTGCGCGCGAATGGTAGGCAAATGCGAGATGCGGCAGATACAAGACAATATCTGCCTTGCTTAGAGAATGGCACGAGGATCGGCCGTTGTCAAGCGGTAATTTGGTGTATTTTCGTTGTCATTCCCCGCCCAACCGCTAACGCGTTGGTGGCCATACGCTTAGGATGACGGGAAAAGACGACCGGGCGATTCTCAGGTCCAGAACGTCACCACATGATCCATCCCGCCCCCGGGGATGGCGGCGATTTCGATCCGCTCGAAGCCGCTGTTGCGGCCCAGTGCCACGATCTCGTGCCGATGATAGAAGAAGACAGGGCAGCGCTTGAAGCGATATCGGAGCCGCCGCAGCCGTGTCCGAAACCAATGGTGGCTGGGAAACGAGGCGATGACAGAACCATCCGTCAACGACCGCATCTTCCGCAGCATCGCTTCCGCGTCGCTTTGATAGTCGAAGAACCCCATCGCCACGACCAGATCGAAACGCTCATCACAGGACCACGTCGCGAAGTCCGCACAGATCAGGTCGATGTCGACATCCCGAACCGCCGTCAACTGTTGCCGGGCCAGCTCCAGCATCGGCGCCGACATGTCGACGCCGACCAACCGTTCCGCGCCGGCACCTGCCAATCCGGCGAGATACCGCCCCGATCCACAACCGACATCCAGCACCCGTCCGGCGCCGATCGTCTCCGCGTGCTCCAGCGTCATCATGTACCGACGCATGATGTCCGACCGAAACCGCCGATTGAGACGGCGCATCAGCCAATTCTGGTCCGAAGTCCGGTACAACCGATCGAACGCACCGGCTTTGCGCTCAAAATACCCGCGTGTCAGATCCACGCGTCCGTCAGCATTCTTCCTGTTGTCTACCATCGTCATACTCTAACAGGATGCCAAATGAGGACCATCCATGTCATTCTGAGCCCCGCCGCCCTTTGGCGGGGCGAAGAATCTGCTTTTGGTTTCATGGGGCGAAACAGCAGATCCTTCGTCCGCCGCGGCGGACTCAGGATAACAATGGTGGGACCGATCCACGTCTTCTGCGTTTTTCAGCATCCTAGAGACACCCGCTCAGGTCGTGAGATACCCCTGTTCCGCCAGCACCTCGGCCATCGTGCCGAATCTGCCGACCTGCAACAGTTTTCCCAGACGCTTCTGTCCCTCGCCCAGGCGCACATAGTGACGAAACCGTCTGGCCAAGGTCAGGTTCTCCAGCCGCAGTGCCTCCGATCCGATCTCAAAGGGGTGGATATAGAACACCGTCGGCACGCCGCGACGCGCCTGGCGCCGATAGTACCACTGTGTCCACGACAACGGGTACAGCCGGAAATAACCGCCGCCGCCGATGGGAATCGCCACGGGACCCAATCGGATCACCGGCAGGGGAAACTCGATCAGCCCGTTCGGCCAGCGAAAGACGCGCCGCGGAATGCCCGTCATGCCGTACACGTCGTGCACCTTCGTCGGCACGATGCTGGAGTCATAGGTGAACCCAGCGGCGACCAACTCATCGAGAACCCAGCGGTTCTCCCGCACGAGGGAGAAATTCGGCGCCCGGAATCCGCGCACCCGTTGCCCGCCGGCATCCTCGAGATGTCCCTTCGCCTGATAAACAGCCGCGCGGAACGCCTCTGGGCTTTGCCCTGTCAACCGCTCGTGGCGCAGGGAATGGCAACCGATTTCGTGTCCGGCGTCCGCGACCCGCCGCACCAAGGCCGGGGCAGTGTGTCCGATCCGCCCCAAGAAGAAGAATGTCGCCCGACTGTCATGATCAGCGAGCAAGGGAAGGATGACATCCAGGTTGCGGGCGATCTCGGCGTCGTTGCGCTCGGGGCGCAGTTCATCGGCCGGGACCGGAACGCTCTGTGCATGCGATTCGGCGAATCCCTCCACGTCGATGGAGAGGGCCAGGACGCGGCTTGTCTGGTTCCCGGCGATCACAGCGCGAAATAGCGGGAGAAATCGGGGGCGTACCCCCGGGGCGCATACTCTCCCCGCTCCCGGTCGATCACGTAGTCTCCGCGTACGCGACCGGCCATGATGTCCTCAAGCGCCGAAATCAGCCGGTCGATCTCCGTAGTCGTATTGTACAGCCCGAAACTGATGCGCACGGTCCCCGGCAGACGGCTGCGGTCGCGCGCCAGAATCTGGCGCTCCGTCTCTTTCGCCTCCTCATCCCCGACATGCAACAGGCACTTCACATACGTGTGGGCGCAGAAACACCCGGATCGCACGCCGATCCCGTGCTCATAGTTGAGGATCGCCGCCAACAGACTGTGGGGAATGCCGTCGACGGCCAAGGAGATTACGCCGAGACGCTCCGCAGCGCTTCCGGGATCGCGATCACCGTAGATGTGCAGACCACGGATCGAGCTCAATCGTCTCAGCGCATGAGCGGTCAACTCGGCTTCATGGGCGATGATCCGCTCCCACCCCACGCCCTGCAGAAGATCGATCGCCGCCGCCAGGGCCACGACGCCGACGATGTCCGGTGTCCCGGCCTCCTCTTTTTCGGGGAGATCGGTCCAGTACGCTTCCTCCAGCGTGACGATGTCGACCGTTCCACCGCCCACCGTGTCGGGGTCGCCACGCTCGAACGTCGGCCGCCGTCCGATCAACGTGCCCACGCCGTACGGCGCGTACAGTTTGTGGGCCGAGAAAACGAGATAATCGATGCACTCCGGGTCGGAGGCGCTACCCATGCTGATCGGACGATGAGGCGCCAGTTGCGCCGCATCAACCAAGAACTCCGCGCCCACGCGGTGCGCCCCGACGGCGAACCGCGCCAGGTCGTTGACGTACCCCGACACATTCGAAGCCCCGGTGATCGCCACCAGCCGAATCCGGCGCCCGAGACGGTTCAACTTCTCCTCAAAGTCCGCTGCCGACAACCGCCCGTCGTCTTCCAGTCCGATGTGCTCGACCTGCGCCACCCGTCGCCACGGCAACTCGTTGGAATGATGTTCCATCAGGGACGTCAACACGACGTCGCCGGGGCGCAGCTCCAGACGGTTCGCGAGCTTGTTGATCGCCTCCGTCGTGTTCTTGGTGAAGATGACGACGTGATCGGTCAGATCGGCCTGCACGAACGACGCGATCTTCGCCCGCGCCTGCTCATAGACCCATGAGGAGAGCTGCGACTTGAAACCGGTTCCGCGGTGGACGTTGGCGTACCAGCGAAGGAACGCGTCGACCTTCGATGCAATCGGCCGGAATGTCGGCGTGGACGCGGCGTTGTCGAAGTTGACGTATTCGACGTGCCGCCCATCCAGCAGCGGCACTTGCGCGTCGACGCCGATCGACTCTCTGCGGAGCTGCGACAAGTCCATCGAATGCACCATGTCGGCCTCCCCCGGAATCGAATATACCGACCCACGGAAGGGCGAGTCCATCCCCGTTGCCCTTATCACTTTCACCGCCGAAGGGGCGAAAGACCATGGCCCACGGCGTCAGTCGTCGGTTCCACGCTCGACCGACCGTCGCGCCGCCCGCGGGCAACAAGGGGCTTAAGCCCCTTGTTTACCAATCTCGGCACGTGGTCCTACATCAGGTGCCGGCCACGGCACAACGGGACCGACCTCAAAACACGAAGCCGCCCCGCGCTCCCAAAGCGGGACGGCTTCCCGTCACTCCGTGACGAATCACCGACTTAGAAATTGCCGGTCAGGCTGAAGCGGTGATTCTCATTCAAGAAGTCCTGCTGCTCGGAGACATAGGCATAGTCGAGCATGAACTGACGGAACCGCAGACCCGCACCGATCGAGAAGGCGCCGTCATCAACGCCGCCGCGAATCGCCGTGCCGTAGTCCGATCCGTCGAAGTTGTAGGCATACTCACCGCCGAGACGGAACTTGATGTGATCCCGGTGCTGCGTCTTCTGAATCTCCATGGGGAAGGTGAATCCTTCCAGCACCTCGGGCATCACCGCGATGCCGACCCGGAGATTGTACGGCACATGATCCTCACCAACCTTCAGCCCCAGCGACTGCGCCATCAGGCCGAATGTGGCCTGCTTGTCGATGTCCCACTGGAACCCGAGATCGCCGCCCACGCCGGTCGCTTCCGCCACCTTGTTGTTGGCGATCACCAAGCTGCCGCCATAGCGGAACTTGGCCGTCGAGTTGGCATACGACAGGAGGAAGTAGTTGTCCATGTAGTCTTCGGTAGTGCCGTCGCTCAAGCCGACATCCTTGATGCCGGCGTTGACCCACGAACCGGCCACCGAGCCCCATTTGAACGACCCGGCCAGCGCCAGATAGTTGAACTGGCGATCGACCGCCATGTCCGCGGACAGCATGCTGGAAAATCCCCACTTGCAGATCTTCCGCAGTCCCGCCGGATTGAAGAAGCCGGCCGTGGCGTCACTGGTGGCCGCCACGTACGCATTGCCCATACCATAAGCCCGGGCGCCCACGCCGGTCCGCAAGAACGGCAGCGCGTGGTTGTCGTCCGAGGCGCCGGCCAGCGCCGACAGTCCCACCACGAAAACCAACGCCGTGCCGAGGACCATCGCCCACCGTTTGCCCCACGTGTGGTTCATTGTCCCTTCTCCCTTTGACATTCCCAGACTCTTGTCCTCGTTATCGGTTTGGGCTCGCCCCGCCTGAAGAAGACGGGGCGAACCGCCTGTTTCGTGGTTACCTGCGCTTCACCACTACCTTGACGACTTCGTTCATCGTCGCGGCCTTGGTGCTGCTGGTCGAGAAGTGCACGAGGTAGACGCCTTCGGCCACGAAGTCGCCGTTGTCGGTCCGGCCGTTCCAGCGCGCGTGGCCCATGGTCCCGGACACGTCGACGTCGAGGTTGGCCACCTCGTCGCCGGCGAGGTCATAGACCTTGGCCGTCACGTTGGCGCTGGAGGTCACGCTGGCCGCAGCGGGCGTACCGCTCGCCTGACCGCCACCGACCTTGATGTCGAAGCCGATGCCTTCACCCGCCCACGGATCGAACGGGTTCCGGTTGTCGGGCGGAGTCGTTGTGACTCCCACTTCGGACTCGCCGACGCCGACCACGCAATCCCAGACCGTGTACAGCTCTTCCACGATCTCGGTGTGATTGCCGACCAGGTCGGGCACACCGTCGAAGTCGTGATCGTAGACGTAGTACTCGCAATAGCAGTCGTCGTTGTACCAGCTCTCACGATAGCCGTCGTAGATCACGATCTTCAACCGGCGGCCCTCGGCGAAGTGCCCGTTCAGACGGAACCGGAACTCGCCCGTAGCCGCGTTGAACTCGTGATCGCGCGGCGAGAAGACCGTCGTGTCGCCGAGGTCGATGAAGCCGTCCGAAGACTCGGTGAAGATCAACCGGCTCTTCGGGATCACCGCGAACTCGGAACCGGTGATGTCATACACGTCGACGTACACCGAATCCCAGTTCACACCCGCGCCACCCGGATCGACGATGCGGATGTTGAAGGTCGGGTTGGTGCACAGATCGGCGCCGCCCACGATCACGTTCGGCTCACTGGCATCGACGGCGAACGTGTAGGTGTTCTCGGCGCAGAAGCCCGACTTGTTGAAGGCCAGGACCGTCAGCGTATGCGTGCCGGCCGTCAGACGCGGCGCCGTGATGTTCCACTTCGTCGACAGGATCCCCGTGACCCTGTCCCACGAGGAGGTGTAGAACCCGTTCGTGGGATTCGTGGCGTCGGCGTAGATCACGTTGTTGCCGTCCAGCGTCACGGTGATCGCACTCGCGTCGATGTCGCGGTTGCTGTTGCCGAACTCGACGTTCGACTTGACCTTGGTGTAGATGTTCGGCAGAGGCGGCAGGATGTCGGTCGCCGCATCCACCCACTGCTTGGCACCCGCCGGCTCGACCGTCAGCGCGCCGGTGTTGCACACGCGGCCCGCCGAGACGACGGCGTAGATGCCGTGCAGGTCGGTGGTGGCGAAGAACGCCTTACCGTCCTTGATCGTGCTGTCGGCGATCATGCCCCACTGGGTGTTCCACTCATTGCCGTCCCACCACGCGATCGTCAGGTCCTTCGACTGCAATCCAGCCGCTGCGACCGCCGCCGCGTCATAGGAAATCTCAACGTGCGCGTAGACGCCATAGCGGAACCCGTCCTCCAATTCCTCGGTCAGACGGATCGCGGTCACCATCCGCGTGCCCGGCTTCACCGGCCACGCCTGGTAGTGCTGCTGCGCCAGGTTGACCGTCGGAATCCGCGCCGGGAAGGTGATCACGCCGTTGTCCGCATACAGGGCATCCGGCTCGAGGCAGACCTTCGCGCCCACGCCGAGGTCGCGCTTGCTGCAGCGCGCCTCGCCATCGGCCTTGAGCGGCCAGACGTTGACGTCACCGCGCTTCAGATGCGTCACCTTGCTGGTGCCGGTGCCGGTGATGAACGACTCCCAGAACCAGCCCGTACCGCCCAGCTTCACCGCGTTCGAACCGGCGAAGCGTCCGGAAGTGAAGTCCGGAACATCCGGATCGGGCACCCACATCGTGATCTTCTCAACGGTGAGGTCGCCGTGCAGATCCGCCCAGACCGCCATCATGAAGTTGTTGTACTGCTTGGAGGTCGTCTTCAGATCCACGTTGACCAGACCGAAGTTGTCGAACCGCTGATCCTCAAACCAGATCTCCGCATCCGACTGTGAGGCCTGCGAGATGGAAATGGCGCAGCCGCTGATCGTCACGTGCAGGATCGGCTGAATGTCGAAGTCTTCATTACCATTGGTATCGGTCGGCACCACCCGCATCTCGAAGTTCCCCGAGAGCAGGCAGGGGTTCCACGCCGTCTTCCACCACATGCCGGTGGTATCGGCGCCGATCGCACTCGAAATCCCGATCCCCGTCCACGCCGTCTGATCGGTGCTGCCTTCCGGACGATACTGGAATTGGACGTAATCCACATCCTTGTCGCAGGACCGTCCATAGATCCAGTACGTGTGCTCCGGACAGTTGTCGCACATGGCGTACGATTCGCCAAAGCCGGCGATCCACGCCAACGGCGGCACCTCATCGATGATGCAGATGCGGCGGCCCGGTGATTGATAGGTGTTGCCCACCTCGTCAATTACCACCGTCCACGCGCAGTACTCGCCCGCCGGGACGCCGGTCGGATTCCACAGCGCGAAGGCGTTGTCCTGACCATCCGTCAATACGACCTGCTTGCCCCAGACGATGCCGACATCGTTGCCGCCGCCGCCGGCCAGCGCGCCGATCTGAGTACCCAGCGCCGCCAGGTTGGCACCCCAGCTACTGCCGATGTCGAGCGTCAGACCGCCGGTCAATGGCGCCAGGGTCGAATACCCGGCGCTGTCGCCCGGATTGACGACCGTGCTGATGACCGCACCGGACGTTGTCAACGCCGGCAGCATGGTGCTGAGGCTGCTGAGGTCATTGTTGGCGTTCTCGTCAGTGACCAGCACGAGGATCTTCAGCGCACCTGCACGCCACGGATACCACTCGAGCGCGTGCAACAGCGCCCGTAGTCCGTTCTCCGTGCCACCGAAGCTCGTCCCCACCGCGGCCGCCATCGCGCCGAAGGTCGCCGCGTCGGTCGTGAACTCACCCGTGCCCGGGCCGCCCGTGACAATCTGGCCGCCCGTCGTGATGACCGAGGCCGTATCGCCATAGCCGATCACACCCAAACGGTAGTCGGCGCCTCCCAGACCCTGGACGAAGATCGAGGTATTGTCCTGGATCGCCTGCTGGTCATCGCCCATCGAACCGGAACCGTCGATCACCCAGACGATATCGGCTGCGCCGCCACCGACGCCGCACGAACCGCCGACAAAGAACTGCAGGTACTTCGCGCCCGAGTTCTCCCACGGCTGCTTGCCGTAGCAGGAATGATCGTCGATCGCGTTGGCGGTGAACTTCACCACCGTGGCCGTGTCCCCTGACAGGACAATGTCATGGCATGTGCCGAAGGTCTCGTCGCCGTCGATGTCCACGATCTCGGAGTATGGATCAGTCACGTCGATCATGACGTCGTACGGAACCGAGTGGCACACGTTGCCGGCCTTGTCATAGACCCACGCGACCACCGTGTAGCGACCATCGGAACAGCAGTCGAGTACTTCCTCAGGATACAGTGCCTGGAGCGTGTCGCACCAGTTGGTGAACCAGTCGGTGCACAGCGAGCCGTACACGTCGGCCCCGATCCGGACCCAGCCGAGCCGCGGATCAAGGTTGTCCTCAATCGTGACACCCGGGACCGTCGCATCGCGGAAGCCCCAGACGATCGAGTCGATGCCGACGCCGTTGGCGATCGACGAGATGCTCGCGCGATCGACGCACAGGTCGGTGCGCTCACCGACAAAGGTGAACGTCTCGCCGTTGACCGTGCGCTGGTAGCTCGGGTTCGGCGTCATCAGATTGAACGCCAGGCACCCCTTGGCCACCGTCACCGGGCAACGCGGCCCATCCACGCCGTCAACAGTGCCACCGAAGCTCTTGCCGAACAGCCAGTACTGGCCCTCGGCCACGCTGTCGAGATCCCAAGCGGTCGAGAACGCGTCGCCGGCGGCCACCGATGAGCCGATGTACGTCAGCGTGCCGTTCGTCTGCGCGGTCGACGCGAAGAACTGCACCGAGTCGACACCCGAGACCGACAGCTTGCGGGCCTCGATCACGTTGTTGCTCGGCGTCACGTACTCGCCAAAGTCAGGACCGGTGATCGCCACCGAATCCGGCCCGGCCACATCCAGAATCCACAACGGCACTGTCTGTACCGCGGAATGACCGAATACGTCGTACGCGGTCACGTAGACGTAGCCGTGCCACGACTTGCAGTTGTTCAGCGTCACGCCCGACGAATCCAACGGGTCGAAGCAGAACTCGCCCAGCGCAGCACCTTCGCCGAAGGTGTCATTGCCATCGGCCGTGCCGTAGAGGACCTCGACGACGTCGTCGCATTCCTCGGTCGCCTCGCTGTTGAAGCAGACCGAGTCATGTGCCTTGATCGTCGAGCCCGGATCCGGCACCACCGTGAAGTCGGTCACGCTGTGATCGACCCGCACGGTCATGTGGTGCGCGAACGACTCGTTGAACGTGAAGTCCTCGAAATCGCTGTCGGAGTCGTTGAGTGTCTCGTCCTCCGACCACGTGCCGTCGCTCCGCTGGAAGTACGCGCGGACCTTGTAGAGGCCCTCGACGAATTCGGGCGCAAAGGCCGCGAAGTAGTAGGTGATTGAACCGTCAGTGTTGATGACGCTGCTGTCCGGATCACCCTCGTCACCGAACTCCCATTGGTACTGATCATAGAGATCGGAGATACCCGGGGGCAGATAGACCAGATACATCTCATCGATGTACTGCGGATCGGCCACGGTCACCGTGAATGTCGCCGCCGTATCGATCGACGGATAGCCGCAGACCACCGGACCATCGACCGACAGAACAACCTCGTCCGCCGGATTGGTGATGCTCACGTACCACCAGATCGACGTGCCGGTGTTGCAGGCGCAGTCGAACACCTCGGCCCGAACCCGATACGTACCCGTCGCCCAGCCGGTGGTGTTCCAATCCGCCGTGAACAGACTGTCGATGATCTGATCCGGCGTGGCGTAGGTGCCGAACATCTTCACCGTGCCGTTCGAGTTGTACACATAGATCAGCACGCTGTCGACGCCGCAATTGTAGACCGGGCCGTATCCGGGCGGGCTGTTCTCGTTGTCGCGCGCGAACGCCGAGATCGTCACCGTCTCACCGGCCACGATCGGCGTCGGGTCGCCCGCACTGCCGTCCGAACCGTCCGAACCAACCTGAATGATCCGACCCCACGGATTCGTGTTGTCAAACCGCTTCCAGACCTTGACCGACTCGGCCGTCTTGCCGGCCTTGTTCGTCGCCTTGGCCCAGATGTAGTAGTCGCCGGACAGGGACGTCAAAGCGCCCGAGGTCCAGTGATAGTTGAACACGCCGTTGGTCGTGTAGTTGTCCGATCCGATCAACGTCGCCGTGCCGCTGGTCACCGACTGATAGTAGAACTCCACCAGAGTCACGGGGTTGATCGCGCTGGATGTCGTCGTCGCCTCCAGCTCGATCGGGCAACCCATGAACGGCGGCTCCGCCTCCGTCGGATACGTCAGCGTCACCGTCGGCGCGCTGCAGTCGAGGTAGACACGACGCGCCCAGGTCCGGGTTTGCCGGTTGAGCGAGTAGTCGACCGCCCAGCACGTCAGCTCGTAGGCGCCGTCTCCCAGACCGAGCGCATATGGGAACCAGCGGACCGTGAAGTCGTTCGGCGTGTCGTCGTGGCTGGTGATCCCGACCGAATCGAATGGAATCCACTCGGTCGCACCCTCCGCCCGGTAGGCGAAGATGACCTTGTTGGCCTGCTCATTGAGCAGCCCCGCGGCCGTCACACTAATGCCGCCGTCACCGACGCCATCCCAGCAGAACACATAGTCCTCAAGCGGGCTGATGATGACCGCCTCGGTCGTGTCGGTGTCCAAGAGCCAGAGCGTGATGCAATCCTCGGTCCAGTTGCCGCACGAGTCGTACGCCTTGACCTGCAGGATCATCTTCTGCGCCCCGGCGGTCACCTGCGCAAACGGCGCATCGGCGGGATTGAACGTGATCTTGTCGTAGGCGTGTGTCCCCTCGTTGATCTCGAGCACGAATCCGGCCGAACCGCCGAAACCGCCCAGCGATTGCGACGGAACGTAAGCGGCGGTGTCGAGGCACTTGCAGCTATCCGAGGCGCCGTCATACAGCGTCCAGATCACCCGCGCGATGTCGTCGACCTGCGCCGACGGGTAGACCCACGGCTGCACGGTCAGGTCCTGACCGTACTGTGCCCATGCCCACCCGCGCGGATCGCTCATCGTGCACGACACGTTCGGCTGAATCACCTCTTCACCGTTGATCTCAGTCCAGACGGTGTCGATCGCCACTTCCGGCGCCGCGTTGTCGATGAAGTAGGTGTTCATGTCGCAACTGGTCGAGTCGAACGTCAGCGCGTCAAACTCGCCGTTGCCGTTGTAGTCGTAGGAGTACAACCCCGTGATCGTCTTGGCGATCACCCGGAAGTCGTAGTCCACCTGGTCCACGAACGCGGTCGTATTGACCGAATCCCAGCGCCAGACCGTCGAATTGGTCCCGCCCGGGGTCGCGCTGACGCCGAAGAACCCGTTGCCCAGTGAGGTCCAGCTCGTGAAGTAGTCCGGATCGGTGGAGCGCTTGTAATACAGAATCACGCTCTCCAGATCGTCGATGTTCGCCAAATCCAGATCCAAGTCGGCGACGAACGTGACGCGTCCGTGCAGCTTGGTCTTGCCGTCCCCGTAGCACTCATCCGGCGTCCACAGGCACAGCGGCGGAATCGTGGTGTCGACGCAGACGTGGACGCACGGCGTGATGTACTTGTTGCCCATCTCGTCATAGACGATCGCCCGCAGGTAGATCATCCCGCCGCCCTCGGCGAGGATCTCGTCGGTCAGATCGTCCTTGTTGTACCACTCCGTGCAACCCCACCGGGCGCCGGCGCCGTGGTACAGCGAATCGCCGTTCTGGATGGCAAACGTGTGCCACTCGTGGCCGGGGGCGTTCTCGCACGGCGTCGTGTCGATAACCGGCACGTAGACGAGCACCGAGCATTCCGGCGTGATCGTCGTGTCACGGCAGATGATCGAATCCAACCCCGGACCGTAGTAATCCGGGAAGGTGTCGCATTTGAGGTTGTCGCCGTTGCCGGTCGTGTCGTTGCAACTCTGCCAGATGCCGACCCAGGTCGTGTCGATCAGATCGCCGATGCAGCAATCCAGCGCCCACTGATAGTCAACCTTCAGCACGCTGTCCGGATCGATGCAGTTCTCCAGCGGATTGATCTGGACACAGATGTCGACCTTGTCCAGGGTCGACCGCGAGCGACGGATGCACTTCCCGTCGACCGGGTTGGAGATGATCGCGCACGGCGCGATCGAATCCGGCACGCACAGCGTGTCGTGGTCGCTGCCGACGTGGCCGCAGACATCCCACCAGTACACGTGCAGGATGTGATCGCCCTTGGCCAGACCCGACGCGTTCAGGTTGAACGCGAAGGTCGTGTCGTAGATCTTCTCCTGATAGAGGTATTGAGCGCCGTCGACGTTCACCATGATCGTGTAGGGATCCAGACTCGGGTTGCTGAATCTCAGCACCACCGGGTTGACAGGCCCCCACACCTCGAAGCCGGCATGGCCGCAATAGGTCTGTTGGACCTGGATGCCGCCGTTGACGCTTGAGACCTCGCCCGCGATCACCTGCGTCGACCAGTCGAACCAGTACTGGCCGTTCGGGCAATCCACGGCGCGCGCCCACGCCGAATCCGGGGTCAACGTCTTTCCGTTCCAGTCGACCGTGGTGATCGCCACCTCGATCTTCTTGACGGTGTCGGGCCCCACCTGCGAGTTCAAGGTCGCCGCGTAAAGCAGCATCTTGAAGCAGATGTCGTGGGGCGACTGTCCGGCGCTGCCGATCTGGAACCAGTTTCCCGGCTGATCGCCGGCCAGACCCGGATTGACATCGGCGATACGCCCCCAGGCCGTCACGCCCACCACGTCATCGCTGTTCGAGTCGAGCGGACAGACGTAGATCGTCAGGCCGCTGGAATCGCAGTTCAGCGTCCCCGGCGGCGGCTGGAACACGCACGCGTACGCCGGCGCCCTGTCCGAACAGCAGGTGATCAGGTTCGTATCCAGGTTCTTCTGGACGAAATCACAACTGTCGTAGGTGTAGACGTTGAACTTGTAGCAGGCCTTCTCGACCAGCCCGAAGCGGGCCAGGGCCGCCTCGCTTGCGTCCTTTGTCGACCAGTAGAACCAGGAGGTGTCGTAGTCCGACTTGGTGCTGAACTGGACCGTGTCCAGAGGATACAGCGCCGGATCGTCATCACCTTCCAAGCTCCACATTATGACGTACTGCTTCGCCCAGGTCACATACTTGTTGCCCGGGTTGTGACGGCCGACCTTCCACTTCACCTGGATGTCGCCGCCCACCTGCGACGAGCAGGCCAGCGCCGACACCGGCTCGATCCGGATGATCGAGTCGCGCGTCTCCACCGCGGCGGACACGTTGCCGCACGTGTCGACGGAACGCACGCCGAAGCGGTAGATCGAATCCGGCTTGGCGATGTGCAGCCATTTCGTGAAGGTGTTCCACTCGCGCGGGCCCGGTTCGAACACCGAGTCAACAATGTAGTTGTAGTCGATCGCCGTGTCGGCGTCGTAGCGATCCCAATAGATGTAGTACTTGATCGCATTGGAATCGCCCTTGTTCCACGTCAGCTTGACGTTGGCGCACCCCGACGGCTCGACGCCGACGTTGGGTGCCACCAGACCAAGGTGGAGCGTGCTGTTGAGACTGACCACCGGCTGCGCGGTCGCGCCGCAGGTCGACTTGGCACCCAGCGGATCCCAGTTGCCGCAGTCGTCGATCGCCCGCACCTCGAAGGTGTAGGAACGGCACCGCGACGAGTAGACGGTGGAATCCGTGGTCCACGTGTACATCGTATCGTACTTGCTGGCCGAGGTGTCGAACACGACCGCCAGCGTATCCGTGTACTTCGGCGAGCCGGACCCGTCTCCGTGGTCCCAGAAGATCAGGTACTTCTGGTTGTCGAGCTCGCTGAGCGTATCGATCTTCCAGACCAGCGTGAACCTCTGGGTCCCGGCCGGCGTGGTGTCGCGGGCGCAGGTCAGATTGCGCACCGGCTTCGGCCGACGCGTATCGACGGTCTGGGCGATCGGACCGGACCAGATCGTGTCCGACCAGTTGGACGAGTTGTCGCGCCCGAAGATCTTGATCGAGTCCGCGCCGTCGACCGTCGTGTAGATGCTGTCCGCCGGATCCAAAGGCGCCTGATAGTACGGATGCAGGATCTTCAACAGCGTGTCGCCCTGCAAGAACAGCGTATCCTCATAGATCCCTGTCCCATCGGGCGCGACGCTCCGACGCGTGAGCGCGAACCGCGCCGACTTGGGATACGTCGGCGTCTTGTGAATGCCCGCCAACAGCAGGTCCGCGTACAATGTGTCGATGTCCGCGCTGACATTGGACACGCGCAGACGGACCACGTCGGGCAGGGCGCCGGCAAAGTTCTCCGGCAGACCCACGCCGAGGCAGTTGTTCGAATCGCGATCGACCACCTTCTCGTAGATGACCGTCGCCGTCAGCAGATCGGGCCGCACGTTGTCGACATTGGCCGCCAGATGGCCGTTCACCGAGTCGACGTTGCAGGCGTTGTCGGAGATGTAAAAGCGGATCGAATCCAACGCCAACGCCCCCGGATTCGGCGGCGTCTGCAGGATCCCCGGACCGACTGTGTCGTAGCCCTTCCAACGGTTGTCGTTGGCCGAGTCGGCCAGCATGACTACGCGCGGCGTGTTGTACCAGCCGTAGAGAACCGCGTAAACCTGGCAGATCTCCTTCGACCCCGGCGGATTCTGCACGATCTCGTTGTTCCGCAGATCAATGTAAAACTTCAGGACGTCGCCGATGCCGACGAATCCCGTCGTCGTGGTATCGGCATCGAAGACCCACGTGACCGAGATGGAGTCGGGCGGCAGCTTGACCTTCCGCGTGTCGACCGGGATGTTGACCTCAAGCGTGTCGAAGCCGAGGTTCCCGGCCAGGTCCTTGCTCTCGACAATGACCTTCCAGAAACCGGCGTTCACGTCGATCGGATCGGGTACCGCATACGGGATCATGAAGTAGTCATCCTGTATGCCGGCCGCGCCCGTATCGGGGAAGCACCATTCACTGTTGCTCTTCCGATACATCTGCGAGCCATCGGGAATTCCCACGCCGATCACATGGACCTTGGGCCACCCGGGGAAGATGTTGCTTGTATCGCCATCTGCGATGGTGATGCAGATCCGGACCGAATCGCCGCAACTCAGGGCCGAGTCGGTCGGCGGGGAATCCTCGCATCCCATGGTGCAGACGTTGTTCCAGTCGAAGGTGACCGTCCCCTCCGGCGGCGCCAGGTCATACCGCAACGGCTGCGTCATGCATCCGGCACCCCATACGGCCGTCCCGTTCATTGTCGAATCGGGGCCGTTGGTCATCACGACGACATTGCCACCGACAGCGTCCTTGGGCCCGACGCCGTGGTTCAGCGTCGTGATCGCTTCGGCCGTCAGGCCGGCGCCATTCAACGCCACGCCCATCTGGCCGTTGTGCCAGTTCTCGTCGATCCCGGTGTTGCCGTCCATTACTACATAATAGATGACGGTATCGTTGGGTGAGCCGATCGTCCCTGCCGCCATCGGAATCGCGAAGTCAACGTACAGACCGTTCAGATTCCCCGGCGGACCCCAGTCGAAGGCCCCCGGCGTGTACGTCTGAGCCACCACGTTGTCCTGCAGCTTGTTGAAGCTCCCCTGATGACTGACCAGATGCGTGCTGTCCGACTCGCGGTAGATCGCCAGCCGGGAAATCGAGTTGGTCAAGCTGTTGCGGCTGCGTAAACGGATGTTCGTGATCCGATCATCAGCGCCTGTATTAATGAAGCGCATGATCATCACGACCGAATCCGTGAACGTCTTGCTGACGACGTGCGGCGTATCGCACAACGGACTCAACACCGCAATCAGGTCCATCGTCAGATCGGCGTTGGTGTTGAAATAGGCCGTCGTGCTCGCGCTGCCGATCGAGACGTAGTGGACGACCGAGTCGGCTTCCGTGGCGTTGTTCGATTCGCTGTTGACGACCAGCTTCACGGCATACACGCCAGCACTGGCAAACGTATGTGTCGGATTCGCGAGCGCCGAGGTCGGCGTGCCGTCACCGAAATCCCACAACCAGGTGTTCCCCTGCCACGCCGACGGCAGCGGAGCGCAGAGCTCCTTCGTCAATTCCGTCGTGGTGTCATCGAACGTGACCAGATCACCGGCATACAATGTCGTCGGCGTCCAGACAAACCGCGCGTCGAGTGCGTTGCCGTCGGACGTTACCGTCAGCGTCACGAGCGCCGTGTCCCAGACCGCTGTCCCTGGCGGGAAGGGAGCAATGTTCTTGCCGCGAACGGCATACTCGAAGGATGCACTGCCCCAGAAGTTGGAGTCGGGGGTGTAGTAAATCTTGCCCCAATTGTTCACGGCAAAGCTGGTATCGGTGCCGATGGAGTCGATACAACCCCGAGCCCGATGGTTGCTCGAATCGATAATCACCACAACCGGCGGCAAACTGTCGTATGTGTCGTTTGCTAGGACATTGATCACCACCGACTTGGCGTCCTCGGCCAACGTCTGCCCGTCCGGAACTGCTGTCGGGACGGCCGCCCACACCGGTGCCGCCGCTGCGCCCACGACGAACAGGGCCGCCAGCAGCCATGCGCCCATTCTCCAGGGTTTCATTCGCGCTCCCCCTTCCTGAGGATAACCCGCCCCGCCTGTCCCGCAGGACGATCGCGCACTTCCGTTGTTTCGGTACATGATGTCTTGTGTTCCTCCTCCCGGAAACGAAATAAGCTCTTCTCTCATTCTCTCACGTCTATGAAAAGCAAAAAAAGGCAACCAGCTTGTCGCCGTGGAACTCTGCATGACCCCCCCTTTTTGCGAGCGATTTCTAAATCTGGTATCCGGCGCACTCCGGACCCGCGACCGCCGCACCGGCCGCAAGTCTGGGTCTTGTCACGTCATCCCCAACGGATACGACGCGCGGCGGCACGACCATCTCTGCCCAAGGCAACCACCCTGTTGCCTCCGCACCGCCCGTTGCGCCTGATCAAACTGCTTGGACCCTCCATGGCTCGCAGGTCTTATGCTCTCCCGGTCGCCACAACGACTGAACCGACCCTCACCGGATTGTCTGTCAGGGACGAGACCAGACCATCGTTCCATGATGTCTCTGCCTGCACTCGTCTGCCCGCAACAATCCCCCAACACTCATTATCATCTCAACCCGTACATCGGGTGTCCATGAGTGACGCCAACAGAAAGCACCGCGCCATCGCGATGTCAAGTCAATTGTTCCCAACGCACCTTATGGGAACACCCCCACACCCTGTAGGTGTGGGTCAATCGAGTTATCGGACCGCCGACCCCAACGGTTTAGCGGTAAGTTGGTATTGCTTCGCCCTCCCGTCCCGCGTCTACGGGACCCAACTTGGGGCGCCAATATCGGACCGACCCCTGGGGGCCGCAAGACTTTTTTTCGCCGTCCAGGAAGATTTTTTCGGTCAACTCGCGACAGTTTCTTCGGTTAGGGCCACGTGCACAAAGAGCGGCTTTAAGGTTTGCCAGTAGGGACAAGATCGGGTAGAAGTTGCGACGAACGACCACAAGATTTTGTGTCTTTTTTCACGTAAGCGGACGCGAAAAGTGGTGCCCCAAGACGGAAGGTTGATCGCGAGGGCCAGGACTCCCCCTGTCCACCCCCACCAGTGACCGCGACTTAGCCCATGAGGGATGGGTACGGCCTGGCCGCGCCCGTCAAAAACCGAGTACTAACCGATTGTGGGGGAAGAAGAGAACGCGAACCGACCGTGGCCCACGAATCGACTATCGGAGCGACCAACCAGCGGCGGCCGGCGTTTCGGCTCCGACGGCTTGCCCATGAGTCGCTTCCCATGCCTCGGCGATTGCGACGAGCCGCTCGACTTCCGTGTCGGCGACCATCACGCAATCGTAGGTGGCGCTGTCATGCCAGGACACAACCCGACAGCATCCCAGCACGGCGGTCTGGTAGGATCGGGCCGCCGTGTGGACGTCGGGTCCCATCCTCTCGGGAAGAGAGGCCGTCGGAATCACGAAAACCGAGAGCTCTTCATCATGTCCCGCCTGGCCCCCCACCAGAGTGAATTCCAGGTGCGCCATGTGGCCCGATTGCCAGGGAACGACACACGAGGCACGGACGATCAGATTCGGAGGCAGGTAGGGCGGCAGGTTCTCTGCGACGGCCGGATCCATGTGCTCGGCGAGAAACCGCTTGGCCGCAGCAAAATCCGTGGTTTCGAGCCCGTCTTCCTCCACCGGGATCAAATCATGATGATACCCGCCCAACGTGAACCAACCGCTGCGTCCACCCCGATAGTGCTGGGCCAGCCATCCTGAGCCGAGACCGAGACCGAGAACGACCGCCGCGGCCACTGCGAAACGCCACATCAGGGGGAAAAAGCCGCCGGCTTCGCGGCGGGCGTCGATCGGCGGGGCCCCGGCCACAGGAGGGGCGTTCCCCTCCTGCTCGATCCTCCGCAGAAGCTGTTCCTTGAACTCGGCCCGGGCCTGGGGACGGGGGGCACGGCGAACGACAAACTCGTGGAACAGCCGCTCGATCTCGAAACGCGACAGGCAGGGACGGCACACGTCCAGGTGAGTGGCGATCGCCTCACGATCGGAGGCACCCAACTCCCCGTCGATGTACTCGTAGAGCTTGGCCAGTGCCGCCCGACAGTCGACCTGAGTGCCCACGTTCCTACCTCTCTCCACCCGGTTGCCGGTGCGATGGTGAACCCGGAACTCAGCTCCCGTTCACCCGCTTCGACCCACCCTGCCACTCAACCGCCGCGCCGTGGGCTTGTTCCCGATTCTCACGAGAATACGCGTTTCCGACCGCAACTCCCGTAGTCGCTCTTTGAGCCGCCCGTTCTCCACGGTGCCCGGTCCGGTCCATGACAATGCGAAACCAGTCACAAACTTCGATACACTTTCTCCCGGACGCGAGTCGCCGTTACGCCGGTCCGACCACTCCCGCCTGCCGCGCCCGTTCCCAGAGCGCCTTCTGCAGCAGTTTCCGTCCGCGAAACAGACGCGACTTCACCGTTCCCATCGGCACATCCAGAGCCGCGGCGATCTCCTCGTACGACAAGCCTTCCACGAACGCCATCACCACGACGATACGAAAGTCCTCCGGCAAGTCATCGATGGCCTGCTCGATGTCCGAACCCAGGAGTCGATCGAACAGGTTCTTCTCGGGGCTCTGCCCCAACGCCGCCCCGCCGTCGACCATGCGGCTGTAAAGCTGGAATTCTCCGGCTTCATCGTACTCCACCTGCGTGGGAGCCTTGGATTCCTTGCGGTAGCGGTTGATGAACAGATTGGTCAGGATCTTGAACAACCAGGCCCGAAGGTTGGACCCTTCCTCGAAACGATCGAAATAGCGGTAGGCTTTCAGGCATGTGTCTTGCACGAGATCTTCGGCGTCCGCGGCGTTTCTCGTCATCCGCAATGCCGTGCGATACAGCGAATCCAACTGGCCTTTGACCAGTCGTTCGAACTGGGTGCGATCACCCAAGCGGCACCTGCCCGGCAGGCGAGCCCGCTATCGCTCCCGTCTGGTCAACATCAACGTGAGATTTATGTTCCACGGTTTGCGCCGTCTCCGCGTGAGTGTCAATCGCCAACACCGACATACCCCCCCGGCAAGGTTATCAAAAACCACAGACCCGGGCCAAGTGAAATCCGGCACGGAAAAAGCCCGTGAATCCCGGAAGCTCTGCCGCCCGATAAGAGATGCGGTGGGGATCACTACTATTAGTTGACTAATACGAATGGTCCGACCCCAAATATGGTATGCCGGCCCATCGATCGGGTTCCTTCGGGTATCTGCTGATGGACCGCTGTCTCACACCAGATCCAAACATCACCCGATCCATGACCCATAATGTATACACTTCATCAATGCGGTTGGAGTCCGCGCAGGAAGGGGTTCAATCGCCGCTCCACCGCCACGGTCGTCGATGCACCGTGGCCGGGATGCAGACAGGTCTGATCCGGGAGTGTCAGGATCGCCGACTCCAGTGATGCCAGGATCGCCTCGTAGTCTCCTCCCGGCAGATCGGTCCGGCCGATCGATCCGGCGAAGATCAGATCACCGCAGAACACGTCCTGCCCGACCCGGAATATGCAATGCCCCGGTGTATGCCCCGGCGTGTGCACGACGTCGATCTGGAGCGCCCCGAGCGGAATCCGGCCACCGTCGTGCAGGGCGACGTCGACCGTCGGCACTCGCGCCTCCGATATCCCGAACAGCGCCGCATACTCGACGATTCCCGGCAGATGCATCGCTTCGTCGGGATGCAAATGGAGCTTCGCGCCGAGCGCTTCCTTCACCGCCTGCGCCGCCGCGATATGATCCACATGCGCATGCGTGTTGAGGATCATCCCGACCTTCAGCCCCAGACGCTCCACCGTCGAGACAATCCGCGCCGACTCATCGCCGGGATCGATGACGATCCCCTCGCCGGCCTTGTCATCGCCGACGATGTAGCAGTTCTCCTGCAGGGGACCAACAACGATCTTCTCGATGATCATAGTCATTCGCATCATCAGGCGGGGAGGATAACGGCCGTATTCATCCGTATGGTAAACAAGGGGCTCAAGCCCCTTGTTTACCGACTCCTGATGCCGTGACCCGCTCGTAGGGCGGGCTCTGCCCGCCGAGCCCCTACCGCGAGAACTCGTCGATCAGGTACGCCGCCGTCTTGATCCCCTGGTGGAAGTCCGACCCCTCCTGTCACCCTGAGCGAAGGCCCGTCCGCTTTGGCGGACGGGCCGAAGTCGAAGGGTCTGCTTTGTCTCTCTACCGCGAGAACTCATCGACCAAGTACGCCGCCGTCTTGATCCCCCGATGGAAATCGTCCAGCGAGAATTTCTCATTCGGCGAATGCAGATTGTCATCCGGCAACCCATACCCGACCAAGAGCGCGGCAACACCGAGCTTGTCCTGGAATGTCTCGGTCACGGGGATCGAGCCGCCTTCGCGCATCAGCACCGACTTGCCGCCGAATCCCTTCTCCAACGCCGAGCGCGCCTTGGCCAGGGCAGGAGAATCATTGGGCACGATCACCGGCTTGGCGCGGCCGTGGTTTTCGATCCGCACCTGCACCCCAGGCGGACACAGCGACCGAATGTACTTCTCAAAGAGGTCGCGGATCTTCACTGGGTTCATGTTCGGCACCAGGCGCATCGAGATCTTCGCCGAGGCCTCCGACGGGATGATCGTCTTGGCGCCGACGCCCTGATACCCCGACTTGATCCCATTGACATCGCAAGTCGGCCGGGCCCACATCCGCTCGACGACGGTGAACCCCTTTTCTCCGGGCAACTCCTTTACATCGAGCCGCGCCTTCAAGCTCGCTTCGTCGAATGGCAGACGGGCCAACTCGGCGCGCTCCGCCGGCTTCAACTCGACCACGTCATCATAGAATCCGGGAATGGCGACCTTGCCGGTCGCCGGGTCGTGCAACTTCGCGATGATCTGCCCCAGCACATTGCCGGGATTGGCGACGCCGCCGCCATACTGCCCGGAATGCAGGTCCATCTTCGGACCGCGCAGGAACACTTCCATGTAACAGATCCCGCGCAGCCCATAGGTGATCGCCGGATACCCCTTCGCAAATTGCGCCGTGTCGGAGATGATGATCTGATCGCACTTCAAGAGCGGGACATTATCGGCGATGAATTTGTCCAGATTCGTCGCCGACGCCTCTTCCTCCCCTTCGATCAGGAACTTCACATTGACCGGCGGCTTCCCGGATGTCTGGAAGAATGCCTCCACGCCGAGGACGTTGGCCAGGAACTGCCCCTTGTCGTCGGAGGAGCCGCGCGCATGGACGTTGCCGTCGCGGATCGTCGGCTCAAAAGGCGGCGTGGTCCACAGATCCAACGGATCGGGGGGCTGCACGTCGTAGTGGCCATAGAACAGGATCGTCGGCTTCCCCGGCTGACCCAGCCACTCGCCATACACCAGCGGATGGCCGCCGGTGTCGACCAGCCGCGCCGTGCATCCCATGGAAATGAGCTTTGTCTTCGTCCATTCGGCGGCGGCACGAATCCCGTCCTTGTACGCCGGATCGGCCGACACCGAAGGCATTCGCAACAGCGCGAACAGTTCCTCCTGGTATCGCTTCTTGTTTGCATCGATGTGCGCCACGACCTTGTCCATGATCTCACCCCTTGCCGGTTTGATTCGCTCTAACTTCTATGCTGTGAGGACAAGGGGCTTCCGCCCCTTGCTCACCCTGCAAACCTCAATCTCGTTACCATCGCGGACAGGGGGCTTTCAGCCCCCTGATGGCGGGCGAAGCCCGCCCTACATTTCACCACGCGGACAAGGGGCTTCCGCCCCTTGCGCTTCCCTCACATGACAACTTCCCGACCGAGCGCCATCTACCCCCGCTCCGTCAGCACCACCCCGATGATAACCAACACACCCCCGACAATCAACTGCCCTCCGATTTTCTCTCCCAAGAGCCAGAACGACAAGAGCGCGGTGATCACCGGCTGCAGGTTGTTGAACACCGAGACCTTCGTCGCTTCCAATCGTTCCAGTGCCCAGAACCAGATCGTGTAGCAAATCACCGACGTCGCAATGGCGATGTACAGAAGCGACAGCCAGCCGCGCGTCGAGATCGACCCGGCATCGAATCCGCCCAGCGTGAACAGGCCGATCGGCACGAAGAAGACGGTCCCCGCCACCAGTGACATTGCCGTGACATGCACGGCCCCGTACCGCTCGCAGAGCGGCTTGCCCAGCACGGTGTAGAGCGCCCAGGCCACCACCGCCACGAGGATGAGCAGATCGCCCAGCCACGCCTTGCTCGACCACTCCAGCCCGCGCTGCGCAATCACCACAATGACACCGGCGAATGTGACCGGCACGCCAATCTTCTTGAGCAGCGTCGGGCGCTCACCGAGAAGCGGAATCGCCATGAGGAAGACCAGCACCGGCGTGGCGCCATAGAGCAACGCCGCATGTGTCGGCGAAGTGAACTTCAAGCCGTAGAGAAAGAACGCCTGATTGACCACGACCGCCAGGAATCCGAGAAGCGCGATCGACTTCCAGTCGCGGCGCGCGATGGGTTTACGCTGCGGCCACAGCCGATGGATGATGTACAGACCGCCGGCGGCGATCACGAAGCGCAGAAAAGCCAGCGTCAGTGGTGGGAACTCCAACAGCGCCCACTTCGCCGCCAGGAAGGTCCCCGAGGCGATGATCTGCTCAACAATCAGAATCGTGTAGAGCCAACGCAGCCGCATCATGGTGTGTCCGACATCCTGTCGCCCCCCCTCTAACTCCCCCCGTCAACAGGGGGAGGACCCGTCGCCTTCCCCCCGTTGACGCAACACTCCGCACCGGGCTCTGCCCCCTCCCCGTTGACGGGGAGGGCCGGGGAGGGGGTTCAAGCAGAATTGCTCCCCAGCAACAAGACCCCGTATATTGAGGTCAATCACTGGAGATTCAATCGATTTGTGGGACAATCCATGAGGGACGTATGAAGATTGACTTCACCAACCGCCTCGTGCTGATCACCGGCGCCTCACGCGGCATCGGCCGTGCCGCCGCGCTGCTCTTCGCCGAGCATGGCGCCGACCTGGCGCTCAACTGGCATGAACACAAGGACGCGGTCGATTCGCTTATGACGGAGCTGAAATCGTACCCGGTCCGCGCCCGCGCCTATCAGGCCGACGTCGCCCACGAGGCGGCAGTGAACCGCATGACCAAAGCGGTCGTCGACGATTTCGGACGGCTCGATGTGCTGGTGAACAATGCCGGCATCTGGAAGGAAGCGCCGATTGCCACGATCACTTCCGACCAGCTTGCGGAGATGATCGACATCAATCTCAAGAGTATGTTCTATTGCACCCGCGCCGCCACGCCGCACCTCGCCCGACAGGGCGGCTCGATCATCAACATCTCCTCGACCGCCGGCCAGCGCGGCGAGGCCTACCATTCGCACTATGCCTCGACAAAGGGCGCGATGATCTCCTTCACCAAGTCGCTGGCGACCGAACTGGTGAATGAGAGAATCCGTGTCAACTGTGTCGCTCCCGGCTGGGTGGCCACCGACATGTCGCAGGAGGCGCTTGCCTCCCCCGATGCCCCGATCTACCTGCGCGAAATCCCGATGCGCCGTCCCGCCCAAGCCGAAGAAATCGCCGGCGCCATCGTCTTTCTCGCCTCCGACTGGGCCAGCTTCATCACCGGCGAAATCCTCAACGTCAACGGCGGCGCCGTCCTGTGCGGGTGAGAATCCGCAGCGCCCGCGCCGAGGAAGCCGCATAGCGGGCGCGCTTCGACAGTGATTGGGATGCCTGCCGGGCGGGGACGCGGTTGCTGCTGCCTCGCTGGCGATGGGGCCGATCTGGATGAGGATTACGCGGTCGGTTGAATCAATTCTTGGAGCGACTTCCGGTCAAGTCGCGAAATGGGCCATATGGCCACCCGTCGGGAGAGTGCGGACTTGCGATTTGCGGGTGTATCAAGTTGCCGGCGGGCAAGGTCGTAATCCTGATCCTGACACACGATGACTGCCTTGATGTCGAGATTGGGAGCCGCAACAAACAGATTCTGGAACCGCGCCATTGCATGCGCGAGTGTCCCCATGCTGATCACTATCTCGAGACCCGCAACCAGCACGTTCTCTCTGAGAATGAGCAGATCGATCTCCTTCAAGATTCGGAAGACGTTCGGCGGCAGACCCAAATCCACGCCCTTGAGGGCAACACTCAACGCGCGGAGACTTTCGTCCTTTCTACGTTCTGTTTCGCCGATCTGAACCGCCAAACCAATCTCCGCAGCGGCATCGGCCACGAAGCGAATGATGTCCGTATGCCCGGTCAACTGCGGCGCGTCGAAGAGCCGACCCTGTCGTGCTTTGGCCAACTCCCGCTCCATTTGCGGGAGCACCTGGGGTTTCCACTCGAAGAAGTCTCGCTTCTCCCCCTTGACCTTGACTTTGCGGCAGCAGCGCTGGACGACCGCCTCGATTGTCTGCATCTGCGGGCGGTGTGAATTCACCAACCTGGAGTAGATCTCGATCAACAGATCGTCCAACCGGGCACGCTTCTTCTCAAGGAGATACTCGTGAATGATGACCTCAGTCTGGTGCTGAGCCGGCACATAGTCCATCGTCTTCAGCGGTCTGGCGTCGGCGTCGACCATTGACGGCGTGTACCACTTCTTCTCGGACTTGACGAAGGAAAACTCCGCATTGAAGAGGATTCGAAAATCGAATTTCGCCAGCCGGGCCAAGAGCCCCTGCTGGGAAAGGAACGGGATCAACCCTGTCATCAATGTGGTCTCGTCCGCACCGCCGTGGAATTCAATCAGCTTTCGCGCCTCTGTGATCAGCGCATCTTGCTCGCTGGTGCTCAACGTATCGCGCAGTTCTCCCAAAGCCGCCGTCCCATCCTTGGGTTCAAAGGACAGGATAAAGTCACCGAGCATTGACCCCGCGCGTTTCTGATGAATGGTCTGCGTGTAGTTTTCGATCGGCGGCTGGTAGACCATGCCGCGGTTCGCGGATACGTCGTCAGGCGGGAGCCGGAATCCGGCGCGGATGGCCGCCCGATTCAACGCCATCCAGACACCGATATCACGATTGTGAAATGTCATCACCATCCAGCCGTCCGGCTTCAGCACCCGCCGACACTCGGTGAAGATCCTGTGCAGCATTTCTTCATAGAATGTGCGATCCTTCGCACCCTCAAAACACGAGTGGCGGGTTTCAATCGCCTCGTGCTTCGTGTCGATGATCCCCTTCAATCCCAGTTGCTCCTTTAGCCAGACGAGATAGAAGTCGCTGAGCTCCGCATACTGCACGTTGCCGCCAAAGGGGGGATCGGTGATGATGGCGTCAACCGAATGATCCGGAATCGGCAACTTGTGGGACGAACGCGTCAGTAGCCAACAGGTCATCGCCTCTTGAAGCTCGGTGAACCGCGAACGATCGTTTCCGATCCGAGCAAAATCGCCGATTGTCTCCTCCTGCTCTTCCTTCCCCGCCAATAGCGCCTTGAAGCGCTTGCGGATCGGTTCCAGCGGGCTTGCCTCAAGATATGTGTAGGCCGGCCAGTACACGTGTCCCGCCCATTCAAGCGGCTTGTCGCCGCGCCAGGCTTCGCTCCGAATTACCATCTTGTTGGTGAAGCGCAGCGACGCCGAAAAGACATGGAAAAGGTGGTCGCGGACGGCAGCGGTCATTCGCGTCGCCGTCAGCCATTTCTTCAACCGGGCATTGGCGATCAGATTCCTGGCCGTGAAGTAGTCGCTGAACTTCAGGAATCCCTTGGCAAAGAGATTGTTCTCTCGAACAGAATTGGCGTCCGGAAACGGATCGTCGGGGATCTTCAGCCGTTCCTGCTTCACGATTGCATCGAACTCACGCGCAAACCGCGCCGCCCGGCGTGTGTCAGGCAGCTCGGCATTGCGAAGCTCGCGTCGCTCGCAGTGCGGACAATGGACAAGGACCGACAGCATACGATCTGCCCGTCGCTCGGCCTTATCTGCGGTGACCCGCGTCTTGCACTTGCCACATTCATACACACCGCCGCGCACCTTCTTTGCCGATCCCAGCACTATTCGTGCATGACAATCGGGGCAGATCACGACATTGGACCATTCGAACCATTCTGCACGTCCCGACTTCCCGCAATGCCCGCAGCGCGCGGCATACATCGGGCCGATCTCCTTCTCCATCCATTCGGCCCATCGCTCGAATACCTCAATCAGTGCCTCCCGATCCGCCGGTGAGACCTCCATCTTGGTAACCCATGTCGCCAAGGGGTTTAGGTCGACGCCGATCACTCGGCGCCGCAACTTCAACGCTTCGACGACAGTGACTCCACCGCCGCAGAAGGGGTCCAGTATGAGGTCACCGGGACTAGTGTAATGCTGGATCAACTTGGCGAAAACGTTGTGCGGCCGTCGGGCATAGTAGCGGTGCATCTTGTAAATCGGAGTGTGAGAAAGCGCCAGGACCGGGGATGCCAGCGGGGCAACCGGTTTCTTCTTGGCCGGCTCCCGGCCTCGTTGCCGGTCGATCTCCTCTTGGACCGACCCAGTGTTGTTGACGAGCTTCAGGCGCGGCTTGGCGATCATGGCACACGAAAGGCAGAATGGTGTCTACACATCCAAATTCCGCACATACTTCGCGTTCGCCTCGATGAAGCGGCGGCGCGGCTCGACCTCGTCGCCCATCAGCATCGTGAAGACATGATCGGCCTCGGTGGCGTCTTCCATGGAGACCTGCAGGAGGGTGCGCGTCTCCGGGTCCATCGTCGTCTTCCAGAGCTGCTCCGGGTTCATCTCGCCCAGGCCTTTGTAGCGCTGCAGGCCGACGCCGATTCCCTTCTCGCCGCCGAGTTCGCGCACCAAGCGATCCTTCTCATCATCGGAGTAGGCGTACACTTCCTTGGTCGCCTTCTTCACGCGGAATAGCGGCGGCTGCGCGATATACACCCGTCCCTGCTCGACCAGCTCTTTCATGTGGCGGAAGAAGAAGGTCAGAAGCAGCGTGCGGATGTGTGACCCATCGATGTCGGCATCGGTCATGATGATGATCTTGCCATAGCGCGACTTGGTCGGATCGAACGATTCGCCGAACCCGGCGCCGAGCGCGGTGATCATCGTGCGGATTTCTTCATTGGACAGAATCCGATCCACGCGCGCCTTCTCGACATTGAGGATTTTCCCCTTCAGCGGCAGGATCGCCTGGAATTTCCGGTCGCGTCCCTGTTTGGCATTCCCGCCCGCCGAGTCGCCCTCGACGATGAAGATCTCGCACGACTCCGGATCATCGAGCGCGCAGTCGGCCAGCTTCCCCGGTAATCCACCCGATTCCAGAGCGGTCTTACGACGGGTCAAATCGCGCGCCTTGCGCGCCGCCTCACGCGCCTGTCCGGCGGTGATGATCTTCTCGACGATCTTGCGCGCCGTCGGCGGATTCTCCTCGAAGAACTCCGACAGCGCCTCGCCGACCGCCGACTCGACAATCCCCTTCACTTCCGAATTGCCGAGCTTGGTCTTGGTCTGCCCCTCAAATTGCGGATCGGGGACCTTGACCGCGATCACCGCGGTCAGCCCCTCGCGCGTGTCCTCGCCCTGAATCGTGAAGGTGACGTTCTTGAGCAGGTTGTTCTTGGTGGCGTAGTTGTTGATCGAACGAGTCAACGCCGTCTTGAACCCGACCAGGTGCGTGCCTCCCTCGATCGTGGGAATGTTATTCACGAAGCTGAATATGTTCTCCTGATAGCCATCGTTGTACTGCAAGGCCACGTCGATCTGCACATCCTCGCGGGTCCGCTCGACCACCACCGGCTTCTTGAACAACGGCTGCTTGTTCTCGTTCAGATACTCCACAAACGCCGCCAACCCGCCGGTGTAATGAAAGACCAGCTTGCGGTCGGTCGTTTCCTCGGAGAGCTCGATTTTGATGCCGCGGTTCAGATAGGCCAGCTCGCGTAGACGCGCCGCCAGCACATCGAACGCAAACGCGGTCTTCTTGAACACCTCCGGATCGGGCTTGAAGGTGGTGCGCGTCCCGGTCTGTTTGGTCTTGCCGCCCTTCTCGACCGCGCCGGTCGGCTCGCCGCGCACATACGATTGCCGGTGGATCACGCCGTCGCGGAACACCTCCACCGTGCACTCGCTCGACAGCGCATTGACCACCGAGACGCCGACGCCATGCAACCCGCCCGACACCTTGTAGGTCTGGTGGTCGAACTTGCCGCCGGCGTGCAGCATCGTCATCACGACTTCCAGCGCCGGCTTCTTCTGGGTGGGATGCATGTCGACCGGAATGCCGCGCCCGTTGTCGGTGACCTCGACCGATCCATCGCGCTTGAGCACGACCTGAATCCGGTCGCAGAACCCGGCCATCGCCTCGTCGATCGAGTTGTCGACCACCTCGTGCACGAGGTGGTGCAATCCGCGCGGGCCGACATCGCCGATGTACATCGCCGGCCGGCGACGCACCGCCTCCAGCCCCTTGAGGACCTGGATGTCCTTGGCCTCGTAGCCGACCGTCGCCGCTGCGTTCGGTGTCTCAACTATCTCCGTCATCGAATGCCTTCCTTGCGTCAAGCGTTGCTACGGATGTCGGTGGTCTTCATAAGACAGCAGATGCTTCGCTTCGCTCAGCATGACATGCGTTTAGTGCGAGGCTGTATCCATGACAAACCCCGCCACTGGGACGCGCAGCACCGCCGTCATTCCGAGCGCAGCGAGGAATCTGCTTTTCGTCTCGCGATCTCCGGTCCGGTGAATAGAATCTCCCTGACGATCGTCTCATCCTCCCCGACATCCCGGTTCAACTTCGCGACAATCGCCTCCCTCTGGTACAACAATTCTTGCCGCCAGGCGGGCTCATCGACCGAGACAATCAGTCGGCCCGCTTCCAGTTTGGCAACGTGAGTGTGCGCCGCGATCTCCGGTCCCACCACCTCGGCCCAGCGTGTCTCGACCGACGCTTCCTTGACACGTCGCGCGACGCCCAAGGCCGCGAGACGTTGCCTGAGAATCGTGCCAATCGCCGTCGGTTTGCCCACGCCAACCCCTCCGAACGCCGCCAAGGCAGTCGGCCTAACTCTATAAGTTACAAAGAGATTCTGCCGACGGCAAGGTCAATTACCCCGCCGGCGGCCCGGTAAGTGTTTATACTACAACGGATTAACGGGCGACGGGGTGATTCCGACCGCCCCGTCTCAATCTGCCAGACGTAACGGCATCACCAGACAAAGGTACTTGTCCTTCTGGGCCTCATCGGCCGAATGAACCAGCGCTGCGGCAATCGATGTGGAAAAACGGAAAACCACTTCGCCCGGGTCGAAGTTCTTCAGCATGTCCAAGATGTAATGCGCATTGTACCCGATCTCGAGATCATCCCCTTCGTAGTGACAGGCGACCGTCTCCCGCGCTTCGCCACCCACATCCTGATTGGTGGCGGACAGCTCGATCCCGGCCGCCGACAGGGAGAAGCGTACCTGGCGCGTGAGCGTGTTCGAGAGCACGGCCACCCGTCGCACTGCCGCCGCCAAGGTCCCGGCATCGACCCGCAACAGCTTGTCGTTCTCCTTCGGAATCACCTGCATGTAATTCGGATACGGTCCCTCGATCAATCGCGAAGTGATCACGATGTCGCCGACGCGGAAGACAATGTTCTTCTCGCCAAACAGAACGATGACCTCACTGTCATTCTCCCCCACCATCTTCACCACGAGCGACAATGCCTTGGGCGGCAGAATGAGCTCATCTTTCAGCCCCGACAGGCGGTTGGCAGATGCAGTGACCCGCGCCAGACGGTGCCCATCGGTCGCCACCATGTGCATCACATCTCCCGCCGCATGCCACAGAACGCCATTCAGCGCCGGACGGGTTTCATCGCTGGAGACCGCGTATGCCGTGCGTTGCACCATCGCGCGCAGTTCATCCGTCGGTATGGCGACACCACCCCCGGCCGGGAGCCCGGGGAGACGCGGAAACTCATCGGCCGAGAGCCCGCTCATGCGATAGACACCGTGCGCGGATTTGATCTCCATGCGGTTGTTTGTGACCGTGAGGTGGATGTCCTCGTCCGCCAGCTCACGCACCATCTCTGCCAGCGTTCGCGCCGGCACCGTTGTCACACCCGGCTTCGCCACACGGGCCGGCACATGGCCGGTGATCGACATATCCAGGTCGGTGGCCGCCAGAGATAGACGCTCACCCTCTGCATTCAGAAGAACATTCCCCAAAATCGGCAATGTCGTCCGCGTGGAGATCACCGAGAGAACAGCCTGCAGTTTCTCCGCCAGTTCATCCCGTTTGACTGTGAATTTCATTGGTCTGGACCTCCTCGACCGCATCTCCAGAGAAGAACCCACAGCGGAAGAGCAGTAGAGTCATTCTCTTTCAAAATAGAGTAATAGCCATCATGCTGTTGAAGATGGGGAAATGACGGACAGCAACCTCGTATTGCGTTCTCAGTCATTAGAATCTGGGTTTCCTCTGCATGTGGATGAGCGTGTGGGTCTGCAAAGACAACGTGAAAATTCCAGCCCTGGAGACGTAGGGTATCCCTATTCTCCAACCGTCGTCAACAGAATTCTCCCGTGCTCCTGTGTGCACCTTCTGCTGCTTGCCACCTGTACGTGGAGGGACGAGGGTGATACGCGGCCGCGGCGCTCATGCGTTGGTCGCAGCGCCATGCAAGGCCGTGATCGCGTGGTCGACGCGGAGCTTCAACTCCGCGTCGGTCTTCAGGGCGTCCCGGATCACGTTCACACCATGGATGACCGTCGAATGGTCGCGGCCACCGTACTCGGCTCCGATCGCTTTCAGGGACATGCTGGTTAGGGTTCGCGCCAGATACATGGCCACCTGGCGCGCCATGGCGACGTCTTGAGTCCGCCGCTTGGAGGAGAGCACTGGCTCCTCGACGCCGAAGGAGGCGGCCACGACGCCGTTGATTGCCTTGATTGTGATCGGCTTGCGTGCCGGTGAGAGCGTGTCGCGCAGCACTGTCTGCGCCGTCTCCAGGGTAACCGGCGTCCCGCTCAGGGAACTGACCGCCAGGAGGTGTACCAAAGCCCCCTCCAGCTCACGAATGTTGGCTTGGGCAAAGCGGGCCACATGGGTCAGGACATCCGGCGGCAGGATGATGTCTTCCCCCTCCAACTTCTTCTGCAGGATCGCCATGCGCGTTTCAAAATCGGGCGGGCGGATGTCCGCCGCCAACCCCCATTGAAAGCGCGATAAGAGGCGTTCCTCCAGCCCCTTGATGTCGCGCGGCGCCCGGTCCGCCGTCAGGACGATCTGGCGCGCGTTCTGGTGCAGCGTGTTGAACGTGTGGAAGAACTGCTCTTGGGTGGACTCCTTTCCGGCGAAGAACTGAATGTCGTCGATCAGGAGTACGTCGACCGAACGGTAGCGCGTGACAAACGCCGATGTCGTCCGCCGCGACAGCGAATCAATGAAGTCGTTGGTGAACTTCTCCGAGGTTACATAGAGGACGCTGGCTCCGGGGCAATTCTCCAGCACGGCGTTGCCGATCGCCTGCGCGAGGTGTGTCTTACCAAGACCCACGGAGCCGTAGATGCAGAGCGGGTTGTAACGCGTCCGACCCGGCATCTCGGAGACGGCCAAGGCGGCCGCATGGGCCAACTGATTGGATTGCCCGACAACGAAACTCTCAAAGTTGAATCGCGGATTGAGCTGGGCTGTGGTTCTCGCCTCGACAATTGCCCGTTCCGCCGCGGCGCGATCCAAGTACTGTGTGCGCAACTCCGAATCGTCCCCGTCGGTCGACACCGGGTGACCGGGAGACTCCGCCGACCCGTCGCCGTTCCCGTTGGGACGGATCTCCAGCCGGTGACGTCGTGTGGCCCCGGTGACCTTGGCCAGCGTTTCATCGATCAGACCGCTGTAGCGTTTGCGGACCCAATCGGCGACGAATCGATTCGGCAGCGCTATGGCGGCAGTGTCGCCTTCAATTTCAATGAGTTCAGAACACGCCAGCCAGGTGTAGAAGTTCTCGGTGCCGATCTGGTTTTCAATGTGCCCCAAGCACTCCTTCCAGATCGCTGCATTCTCTATTCCCATCGCGAGCTCCCGTCAGTGAGGTCACAACGCCGACACGTTAGGCCGTGAAATGAAGACGTGCGCCATCCCGCTTGCCCACACCCTTGTCCACATGGGCAAAGCACGGATAACATTAAGAACGGTCACATGTTAGAGCGACAGGGCTTCTGGCTTGTCAACGACCTATCCACATGAAGACCGATCACGTACTCCGTTGTCTCACAAAGCAATCCGACCCATCCCCGAAGTTGCCAACATTATCATAACGCATTACGGTACAACAAGTTCTACCGACGGATGGTGTTGCGCGCCGGGTTCCAAGTCAAGCAGTTTCACGCCGTTGCCGAGTGACTCGATCTTCCCGGTTACTGATCAATGCCTTGCACCGATGAGAATCTACTTTAACAGAACGAGACACCTGCCATGGGAAGGAGGGTCAGCAGCCGGTGTGAATTGTGCCTGTGTGATTTCCGATTGAGGTGTAATCGCTTACGTACTCTGTTTTGAGACGAGACCAAATCGCCCAACCGCATGCTCCTCGTAGGAAGTTCTCTCTGCGAAGATGTACTGCTTGATCGAGCCCTGATTCTACCCCCTCTATATGTCCCGCCCCCGGGGCAATCACCCCCGCAGTGGGGATGATGTGGCTCCCCGCTCACATTGAGCACACGAACAACATCTCGCCTTGAACCAGGTCGAAACGGAGGCGTCGACCAACGGAAACGAGACGGGTAAGTTCCCTCGCAGGTTGCTGAAAAACCCAAGAAATGCGGATCTGTCCGACCATTGTCACCCCGAGTCCGCCTTTGGCGGACGAGGGATGTGCTGTTTCTACCTATGAAACCGACAGCAGATTTCCATCCGCCTGTGGCGGGCCAGCCCCGCCCAACAGCGGCGGGACTCAGAATGACATGGATTGGCCTTTTTCAGCAGCCTGCCAGGGAGACCTTCAGATCACGGCTCTTGGGCCGAGCCGCCTTGGACCGGCAGCCGTTCCCTGTAGTAGATGTCGCCGCCCAGCTCAAAGCAGTCGAAATCGCGCGGGCCGGCTTTGATGGCGATGGGAAAGCTCTCGACGTAGGGGAAGAAATGGAGGTGGAGATTCAGCGTCTCCCGATAGGGTCGTTCCCGGGGTACCACCACGATGACCAAATGGCGCGCGACGCGACGCAGTTCCGCCATCGCCAAATCGAGGTCCCGGACATGCTCCAGCGTGTGGGTCGAGACGACTGCATCGAAGGACTTGTCGGCAAAGGGCAGGGCGCCGACATCCGCCTGTTCAAAGCGGACTTGGGGGTACTTGGCCGCCAGGCCCGGCTGCAGGAAAATGTCCGCCCCGGCAACGTGCGGAACGACCTGGGCGATCTGCCCGACCAGGAAGCCACGTCCGCAACCGGCATCCAGAACACTTTGATAGGGACGAACATCGGCCAAGATCTGCCGCACACATGCTTCATTAGAGTCGGTCGGCCGGCGCATGGCACTGGGCAACTTGATACCGGCATAGACCCGCGCGAAGTCCTCCGAAGTCATCTTCACCGCATCGGCCTTGAAGTGCGCATATGTTCGCCAATTCCTGCCGAAGTACAGCCGCATCAAGGGATTGATGAACCACTTCCGGTCCCGGATCATCGCCGGCAGAAAGTTCTCCAGTACCCAGCGGATGGCATTGTTGAGTTCGCGGTTCATCGCAGGGCTTGTCCGCCTCGGGCGGGCCGGCGGACGATAAAACATCGCTTGCTGGAAGTCCACCATCGCCCTCCCCGGTCGCAAAGAAATGGCCCCGGTGGGGCCGAAGAACATAGCCCGCGGCGTCAGCCGCGGCGGGAGTTACGGCAGTCCCAGCGCCTTGCGGAAGCGGGGATCATCCTTGAGGGAATCGAATCGCGGATCGGCGGCGATGTACGCCGGCGCATACACTTTGGCGGATTGGACTTTTTGGATCGATTCCAGGGCGCCATCGGCATTTCCCACGGCCGCATGGGCGACGGCGGCGGAATAGGTGCGCAACGTAGGATCGATGGTCTTCTTGCCGACCTTCCCCAGTCGGTCCAACTCTGCCGCTGGATCGGTCAACTCGCCGAGCAGGCAGCGTGTCAGCAAAACGCGGTAGGCAACGTCGAGATCGGCCGAGTCGCTCTGCAATCTCTCCCGGTCCAGTTTCAGGCCGGTGCGAAACGCCTTTTCGGCCTGCCTATCCTTTCCATTCAGACGGTAGGCCCAGCCGAGAAAATGGAGCAGTTCGGGGTTGTTGCTCTCCTCGGCGGCGTCCTTGATGTGTTTGATGGCCAAGTCGAGTTGGCGGTTCCAGAGCTCGATGATCCCGCTCCAACCGACGAAGAGCGGCGTCTTCGGCTTCAGTTCGATCGCTCTCTGGATTTGCTGGAATGCCTGGGCCGAGTCGCCGCGGGCGAGCGCGAATCGGGCCGCGAACCAACGCAGATGGGCGGCGGCGGGGCCCAGTTCGAGCGCCTTGCCGAGGAGGCGTTCGGCGTCACGCGTTCTCCCCGCCCAGCCGGCGATCATCGCCCGCCACCAGTAGGGCTCGGGATACGACGGCAAAAGCTCGATGGCGCGCCGGAATTCCCGGTCCGCTTCATCCGGCCGCGTGTCCATGTAGAGGTTCAAGCCCAATAGATAATGCGGTTTCGGATCGAGGGGGCGTAGTCCCACGGCTCGTCGCGCCATCAGCACCGCGGCGGGGTAATCGCCGCGCAACTGGTTCAACGTGGCACGCTCGAGACAGTACTCCGGTGATGTCGTATCGATGGCGGCGCTGCGGTCGAGGATCTTGGCGGCCTCCGCCAGCCATTTCGGGTCGGTGTCGATCCACCAGTCGACACGCTGCAGGTATGTGGCCGCCAGGCCGATCGAGGCGAGGACAAAGGAACCGTCCAGAGACATCGCCTTCCGGAACATCTTCTCGGCCTGGGCATTGTCTTCCTTCGAACGCGCGTCGAGGAATTGCCGTCCCTTCAGGTAGTAATCATACGCGTCCATATTGGCGGTCGGCACACGCGTCATTTGCGCCTGCTCCGTCGCATTGATCTGCACTGCCAGGGCCGCCGCCACCGAATCGGCGATCTCCGTCTGCACCGCGAAGATGTCCGTTGCGGGTCGATCGAAGCGCTGTGCCCAAACGGTCCGGGCGCTGTCGACCCGGTGCAACTGCACGGTCATGCGAAGCTGCTTGTTCTCGCGCCGCACCGATCCTTCCAAGAGGTAGTCCGCTTTCAGGTTCTTTCCCATCTCGCCGACGCTCAGCGACTTTCCCCGGAATCGTGCCACATCGAGACGCGACAGCACACGCAGGTTGCGCAGGTTGGACAAGTCGATGATGATGTCCTCGGTCATACCGGCGGCGAAGAAATCCTCGGTCTTGTCTCCACTGAGGTTCTCCATATACAAGACCGCCACGACCGGAATCGTCGGCGCTCTGACCTCTGTGGCCGTGGCCACCGTGTCGGGCTCGCTGCCCGTCGTGGTCGAATCCTCCGTTGATGCCACTTCCGGAACGGTTTCCGGTTTCGGGGCGATCGATTTCATCACCGCCAGTGCCGCCACCACAATCACGACAGCGGCGGCAATGCCGATCCACAGGCCGCGAGATTTCTTCTTCACATGCGGTGTCGCCGGTGGTTGAGCCGGGGACTTCGGCGCGACAGCAGCCGCTGGTTCGGGAGTCATCTCCGGGGCGGGGATGGCGATCTCCGTTTTGGGGATCTCGCTCCCCAAAGCCCTCAGGTCGCTCTGCAGCTCCGCCATGCCTTGGTAGCGTTCGGCGACATTCTTGGCCAGCGCCCGCTCCACGATCTTCTGCAGCGCGGGCGGCACATCCGGCCGCAATTCGGCCAACGGCGGAAACGCCTCATGGAGGATGGAGTAGATCACCACCGCCTCGTGGTCGGCGAAAAACGGCGGGCGCCCGGCGAGCATCTCATAGAGAATGGCGCCCAAGGACCAGATGTCGGTGCGGTGATCGACCACCTCGGAGCGCGCCTGTTCTGGCGACATGTAGGCCGCCGTGCCGATCGTGCTCCCGGTCCGCGTCACCTTCTTGGAGATCCCCGATTTGGCCAACCCGAAGTCGCAGACCTTGGCGATGCCGTCGGTGGTGATCAGGATGTTGGCGGGCTTGATGTCGCGGTGATGATCCCCTTTTCGTGGGCCCGTCCCAACCCGGCGGCGACCTGCGCGGCGATGTCGACCGCCTCGCCGATCGGCAACGGCCCCTCGTGGATCTTCTCCTTCAAGCTCGGGCCGTCGATGAACGCCATCGCGATGAAGTGATGGCCGTCGGCCTCGTTGATCTCATGGATCGTACAGATGTTGGGATGATCCAGGGACGCGGCGGCCTGGGCCTCATTCAGAAACCGAATCCGATCTTCCTCGCTGTCGATGGCATAGGGCGGCAGGAACTTCAGCGCCACGATCCGTCCCAGCTTGGTGTCCTCCGCCTTGTAAACCACCCCCATGCCGCCGGCGGCGATCCGTCCGAGAATCTTGTAGTGGGCGATTGTCTGACCGATCATGCGGTAATAATACCAAATCAGGGGGATGTCTTCACAGGGAATTGCTGTGCTGTCGGGTGCCCTCACCCGACAGAAGCGCCGGGTGTGGGCACCCGGCGCCACGCAGCATGTGGCTAGGTGGCATCGTCCGTGGAGCCGATGTCGGGGACGGCTTGACTTTGTTGGCTGATCTGCTATCGTTCCAACTGCTGCGCCGACCGGCGAATGGCCGTGGGATGATCCATGTCCCCGGTCGGCGACCGTTTCCGTCCCTGCCGTCCCTCCCGTCACCCACAGATGCTGGACGAATTGCGCCAATTCCTGATCGGCAGCCCGATCCCCAGCGCGCGGGAGACGCATGAGCGCCTCTCCAAGGTCCGCGGGCTGGCGATCTTCTCGTCCGATGCGCTGTCGTCGGTCGCCTATGCCACCGAGGAGATCATGCGTGCGCTGATCGTCGCCGGCACCGCCGCGCTGGTCTACTCGCCTCCCATTGCGATCGCGATCGTCGCCGTGATGATCCTGGTGTCGATGTCGTATTTCCAGACGATCCACGCCTACCCGTCCGGCGGCGGGGCCTACATCGTGGCCCGTGCCAACCTCGGCAATGGGGCCGGGCTGACCGCGGCGGGTGCACTGCAGATCGACTACATCCTGACCGTCGCCGTCAGCACGACCGCCGGTGTGGCTGCCATCACCTCGGCATTCCCCGCGCTGCTTCCCTGGCGGGTCCTGATCGGTCTGGGCACCATTGCCTTTGTGACTTGGGGCAATCTGCGGGGCGTGCGCGAATCCGGGGCGATCTTCGCGATACCGACCTACGCGTTCATCTTCGTCGGCTTCGCCCTGCTGATCGCCGGGGCCCGCCATGTGTTGCTCTCCGGTGCCGCGACGGCTCCGACCGCCGGCGGAGAGGCGGCCGGGCTGCAGGTGCTGACTCCGTTTTTGCTGTTGCGCGCCTTTGCCTCCGGATGCGCCGCCCTCACCGGCATTGAGGCCATCAGCAACGGTACGCCGGCGTTCCGGCCGCCGGAGGCGCGCAATGCCGGACGGACTTTGATTATCATGGCCGCCATTCTCGCGACGATGTTCATCGGGATCACCTTTCTCGGACGGGCGCTCGCCATCGTTCCCCGCGCCGAGGAGACAGTGGTCTCCCAGATCGGTCGCATCGTCTTCGGCACCGGCGTGTGGTACTTCGCATTACAGGTGGCCACGGCGCTGATTCTGCTGTTGGCGGCCAACACGTCATTCGCCGGTTTTCCGCGTCTCAGCTCAATCCTGGCGGGCGACCAGTTCATGCCCCGCCAGTTCGCCAACCGTGGTGATCGTCTGGTTTACACCACGGGAATCCTCTCGCTGGCGGCCGTCGCGGCTGTCCTGATTGTTCTCTTTGGCGGCAACACGCATGCCCTGATTCCGCTCTATGCGGTCGGCGTCTTTTTGGCCTTCACCCTGTCGCAGGCGGGGATGGTCCGTCATTGGCTAAAGGCGCGAAGCCCCGGCTGGCGGATCAAGGTCGTCGTCAACTCGCTCGGTTTCACGGCGACCGGCGTCGCCCTGATCGTCTTGATTGCCACCAAGTTCCTCCACGGCGCCTGGATCGTGACGCTTCTCATCCCTCTCTATGTGTTCGTGGCACTGGCGGTGCGGCGCCACTACCGGGACGTGCAAAGCCTGATGTCGCTGGGCGGTATGGAACCGGTGCCTTGGCCCAACCCCGCCGCTCATCCGCACCAGAAGGTCGTCGTCCCGGTCTCCGGTATGCATCGCGGTACACTCGCCGCTCTGCAATTCGCCCGGGCGATGACCAGCGATGTCACCGCGGTCATGGCCGACGTCGAGCCCGGCGCGGTGGACCGTGTCCGCAAGGACTGGAAACGTTGGGGGCATGATGTCCCACTGGAGGTCCTCCCCTCCCCCTATCGTTCGACACTGACTCCGCTCCTGGAACACTTGGACCATGCCGATCAGCGCGATCCGCACCGCGGCCTGGCGGTGGTGGTGATCCCCGAGTTTGTCCCCGCCCGTGCCTGGCAGCGATTCCTGCACAACCAGACCGCCAATCTGATCAAGAAGGCGATTCTCTATCAGCGCGGCCACACCAGCAAGGATCGCATCGTCATCAACGTCCCCTACCACCTGAGCCGGTGAGCGTGTCGCGCGCCATGTTCCGCGTCGCGGTCCTCAACTCCCACCAGAGCAAGACGCCGGTCGGCGACGAGCTCTGGGTCCGGCAGACAATCGCCGCCGTTGACCACGCCGCGCGACAGGGGTGGACGATCATCTCCAGCGTCGATCTGAACACGTGGGAGCTGGTGACTTGGGCGGCGGCACGGGTGCGCGCGTCGCTCGAAATCGTCGTTCCTCATCCCGGTGATGAGACAGCGCGGCAGACAATCGTCGATGATTTCGTCCTGGATCTTGATCGGGTGCGATGGCATTCCTTGGGCACACCATCGGAACACCCTCGTCCCAAGACATGGTGGACTGCACGTGATGAGTTCATCAGTTCGCATGCCGACATCCTGCTGCCGGTCAGCGTTCGTCCGGGCGGACGGATTGACTCACTGATGGCGTATCGGTCCGCCGGCCAGACTGTCGATGAGCGCTTTCGCATCCCCTACGATCCGCGAGCACATCATGAGCGTTCCCTCGTCGATCGGGATCGCGTCAATCCCCAGTTCGATGACTGGGGTGCTGGTTTTCTCATTCATTGGACCCGCGCCCGTCACGGTCCCTGGCCCGCCGAATGCGCCGCCGACTACTATGCCGATCTCGTCGCCTCGGGCGACATATACTGCCGCTCGGCCTTGGCGACATTGACGCGCATCGTCGGTGAGGGGATAATCCGGGCCTCATCCTGGCGTGTCGGCGCCAAGCACCCGATGGTTGCCTTCACCGCATTGTCGCCGGGGCAGTCGTTGCCGCTGATGCGCTGGCGGACGCGCTGGTCGCGGTGGTCATTCGAGCCGTATGGCATCGCGATTCACCGGGATTGGGCCGGGGCCCACGGTGTTCGTGCTGTATGCTATGTGACCGAAGCGGAATGGAAGCGATTGCCGTCACACGAAAGGCCGTTCTGTCACCGCCGTGGACGCGCCGCCGACATCTGGCCGGCCGAACAGGAGTGGAGACACCAAGGCGATGTCCGCCTCAGCGATGTTCCCCTCAGCGACGTTCGCCTCATCGTGCGCCGGGAGTCCGAGGCGACCACGCTACGCGAGACCATCCCCTTCCCGGTCTGTGCATTGGAGTTGTCATGATCGATGTCTTGTGCCCCACCCGAAGGGTGGGGTTCTTCCTTGCGCCACGGCAATGCGATGAGTGTCAGTGATCGCCGGGTCGATATCCGTAGCCGACCCGATAGTAGTATTCCCGCAGCACCTGACCATTCCATCGCACCGGCAACGCATCGACCGAGCCGAGACTGTCGAACCGCGACACGACCGTCTCGGTCTCAAGCTGTGACGGTCTGCGCCCAACCAGAATCATGTTCTTGCCTTCCTGTTGGCGCGCCGGAAACCAGTCGCGATACATCAACGCGTTCTGATCGAACAGATGCCGCCCGGCGACTTGTTGCGGCCCATCCGGATGTCCATAGAAGGCCAGCTCGCTGGCGATGTTATACCGGTCCGTCCCGACAATCAACGGCTTCCGGTTCGTGGATGTCGTCAATCGATCGGCGACTGCGCTGACCTGTTCTTGCAGACTACTCCATCCGGCGACATCGGCGGTGATCGCAGGATAGCGGACCCCCGGAAAGCCGACCGCGATATAGTGCAGAAGCGCGCCGTAGAGCAACACGAGCGTGACGCAGGTCGGCGTCCACAGCCGCCGCACAATCATCCGCCATCGCCCCGACCCATTTCCACACGTCAACATCGCCGCCACCGCCGGCAGCACCGCCAGCCAGGTCGGGCCGGTCCAATTCAGCTTGGTGTGGTGTGTCAGACTGAAGATGGTGAACACCGCCAGCGGCACCAACGTGAAGCTCACCATGAACCGATGCCTTCCGGCACTCCTCCCCGCCCCTGGAATACGAAAGCGAGTGATAACCTCTCCCTCCGGGAGAGGTCGATCCGCCGCAGGCGGATCGGGTGAGGGATCTGTTCGTTCGCCCGCTTTGCCAAAGCCGGCGACCAAGGCAACGACGGCCGCCCAAAGACCGGTCGGTGTGAGCAACACCAACGCTGCACCGAGAAGCTCATGCAGCGAGAAATGCGCCGTTTCCTGCAGACGGCCCGCTGTCTGAAACAGGAACGATACCCAATCGTGCTGTGAATTCCACCAGATCACCGGCAGAAACAGCACACCGGCAAGAGCCAGTGCCAGGTATGGCTGCGGACGCCGCCACCAGAGGCGCGCCATCGCATCCCACAGCATGAACAACATAGTCGCCGGGATCAACAGAGCGATCGTGTATTTGGATAGTAGGCCCAACCCCAGTGAGACGCCGGCGCCGAGCCAGGCCGCACGGTCATTTCTGAGACAGGCGCGCGCGAGAAAGTACAATGTCGCCGCCCAGGCCGCCGTCACCGGCGCATCCGGCGTCATCACCAGCGCGGTCCCGAAGAAGAACGGCAGCACTGACACAAGAAAGAGCATCACCGTCGCCGCCGGTCGGCCGAACAACTCCCGTGCCAGCCCGAATGCAAAGCCCGCCGTCAAAAGCCAGCACAGCCAGGCGCCGATCCGCACGCCGAAGGCGGTGGCGCCGAACACGGCGCTGCCCAGCCCGATGATCCAGGCCACCATCGGCGGATGATCGAGATAACTCCAATCCAGATGTTGTGCATAGTTCCAATAGTATGCCTCTTCCGGAATGACTTCCGTACCGCCGATGTAAACCAGACGCAGAGCCAGCAGATAGACGATCGCGGCGGCCATGACCAACCGTCGCCGCGTTCGTCGCGGCAGCCGCGCCGGCGAATGCGCGGCGGCGATGAACGCCTGCCCGGAGACCGTGATTGCGGCGGCCGCCAGTGCCGCGGGAATGATGGCGAACCACGCTGTCCCCGGTTCGTGCCTCGACGCGAGGGCCAGTATGCCGCCACGGAGGAAGAGCGCGGCCAGCCCGACATACGCCAGGCGGACGGCGACGGTCGCGGGGCGCACTCCGTGGACCGAACGGCGGACGCCGGTCGATATCCACAGAGAGGAGACAAGAAGGCCGAAGGCGAAGGAGACGATGTGACTTGCGCCGGCGCTTCCTCCGCTCACCAGCGAGATTCTGTAGACGAGAACGTCGACGATGACTTGCGCCACTGCGCCCCATGTCAATCGTCGCCAGGGGGCAGATCGGCCCAGACGTTGCGTCGATGCCGCCAGGCGTCTCGCCTGCGCGGCAAAGGAACCCGCGATCCCCGATCTCTGACGGGCTTTTTCCGTGCCGTTCACCGTGTGAAGATACTGCGATCAGATGACAGTGCCAATGGCAGGGTGCGCCGGCGGTGGGGCGTGTCGAAGAAGCGGGCGGCCACAGGGGGCCGCCCCTACGAACACATCGCGATGCAATTGTAGGGGCAGACCCTCGTGTCTGCCCGACATGGTCTTTCGCCCCATTCGTTTCGACAGCGTCGATTCAGAGACCCGCTACCGACGGAATGCCAGCGCGCTGATGCGGTGGCCGATGCAGATGCCCTGCTCCTGCCCCCTGGCGATCGCGGAACGGAAGTGTATGCCGCCGTACAAACAGGAGACCGCCGCCTCATTGGCGGCATCGAAGAACGAGTTGAAGTCACGCGGCGCCAGCCCGCGACCATCGTGCGTGTGATCGACAAACGGCATGTGCCCGAACATATCGGTCAACACCTGGGCCGCGGCCGCCGACTGCACCGAGTGCTCGGACGTGTACTCCGGGAATGACGGCGTGATGAGCAGCGGCGTCCAGGTTTCATCCATAAAGTCGCGGATCGCCGTGATCGGCCGCAGCAAATTGTATTGGAACTTCGTACGCCAGCAGGAAATGAATGCATCGGCCAGCGCGATGCCCAGCCGCGCATACGCCTCGACCGCGATATCGAGCGTATAGGCGTTGGTATCGACGACCTGGCCCAGGATCGCGATCCAGTGTCCCGGCGGTGTGAAGGACGTCCCCGACTCATCGGACCAATAGAGGGCGATGTCGCGCTGATCATTCGTCAGGTTGTTCACGGTGTCGTAGACCTCACGGGTCTCGGCGTAGTACGGCGACTGCGGATTCTCATCATACGGCGGCGGGGAGATGGGCTGGCAATCCGCTGGTACATTCAGAGCGAACAGACGCAAGTCCCCCCAACAGGGAAGGAGCGCGGGAAGATACCCCGGCGGCGTCGGCACCCACAGTCCGGTTCCGACCGGCTGCACGAAGGTGCAGGTGCTCAAGAGGGCCGTGCCGTCTGTAAACGCCCAGTCGAACACCGCCGTCCCCACTGCCCGTCCAAACGAGACCGAGCGATTGAACATGGCCTGGCCGACCTGCGGACGAAACTCGGTCGTGAACCGCTCTTCCAGATTCGCGATCGCGGCGCTGTCGGCAGTGGTCGCATCGGGGAACAGGCGCCGCGTGATCTCGGCCAGGGCGCTGGACGCCACCGCCGGCCAATGGTAGGCGCTCTCCGGATTACTCAGCGGCAGCGAGTCCAACTCATTGAGCTGCCCGATCAGCGACCGGTGTGTCGACATCCCGCCCACGACCGACTCATACAGCGCCACCCCGGCATACCCATAGATGCGCGCCGCCGCCGGTGCCAATACCCCCTCGCTCTTCACCAACTCGTTCATGAGCCCGAACCAGGCGGTGGCGACTTCGGCGTCGTACTTCTTCAGTTCATTCGCCGGCTTCGTCGGCTCATCGCTGCAACCGATCAAACCGCAGGCGACACTGAGTATCAGCGCCGCCGCCACGACCATCCCATGTCCGTGTCTCATGATCAGGCCCTCCATCGACCACTTCCAGCCCTTGAGACGATACGTCTTTCATCTTTGTGCACCAAGGAAAATCGCCGTGGCGTCTGTCCAGGAGCAGCCGTGTGAGCGCCGCACCTCGGATCGCCTCAAAACCCCAACGGGAAAGGGTGGAGAGTCGATCATCGCGGAAGGCCGCTGTGTTCTCGCGCTACCGGAGTTCCAACATCCGATCCAACGCGAGCTTGGCGTCGCGGGCAATGGCAGGGGGAACGAAGATCGCTTTGTCGTGAGCGGTTCCGCCCAACTGTTCGAGGCAGGCGGCCAGGTCCTCTAATGTAGTGCGGAACATGTTCACGCACAGCGGGCAGTTCTGCCCGGACAATTCGAAGATCGTCTTGTCCGGGTATTCGTCAGCCAAACGCGCGGTCAGGTTGATCTCGGTGCCGATGGCGATGATCGACCCCGGCGGCTGGTCGGCGACATACTGCGAAATGAACGCCGTCGAGCCGACCGCATCGGCCAGATCGACGACATCCTCCATGCACTCCGGATGCACCACGATCTTCACGCCGGGGTAGTTCCGCCGCGCCGTCTCGATGTGTTCCACCGTGAAGTTGGTGTGCACGTGGCAGAATCCCTTCCACAGGATCACCTGCGCGCGACGAAACGGCTCCGGATCAGTCGGCGGCCGCAGCGGATCATAGATGACCCGATGTTCACGTGGAATCCCCAGCCGATTGGCCGTATTCGTGCCCAAGTGTTCGTCGGGAAAGAAGAGGACCTTCTCTCCTCGCGCGAAGGCCCAACGAAATGCCTTCTCAGCATTGGACGACGTGCAAATCAATCCGCCGTTGGCGCCGGTGAATGCCTTCAGCGAGGCCGACGTGTTCATATATGAAATCGGGATGATCGCCTTCGTGTCGCAGAATTCCGCCAGGAAATCCCAGGCGTCTTCAACCTGCGGGTCATCGGCCATGTCGGCCATCGGACATCCGGCGCGCAGATTGGGGAGGTAGACCCGTTGCTCGGGACGGCAGAGAATCCGCGCCGCCTCGGCCATGAAGTGCACGCCGCAGAAGATGATGTGCTTCGCGGCTTCCTGCTGCGCCGCCATCTTGGAGAGGTAGTACGAGTCGCCGACGAAGTTGCCGAACGGGACGATCTCCTTGCGCTGGTAATGATGCGTGAGAATGACCAGCCGTTGGCCCCAGCGGTCGATCTGGGCGCGGATGCGGGCGACCGTGCCCTGATCCGATTCCGACAGACCCGTTGCGCAGGCAGATGCCAGGGTGATATCTGGTTGGGTCGCGGTCTTCATGGTTGATCTGGCGATTTCGCGCCTCCGCCGGACGGTTTCCCTCTGCATTACGCTTTCGATGCGACTCTTGGTTGCCATCCATCCGGCTCTTGTAGGGCGGGCTCTGCCCGCCATTAAGGGGCTGAAGCCCCTTGTCCACGATGCTACGGCTCGCGGACAGGGAGGTCCCTCGCTTCGCTCGGGATCTTCGACTTTCAGCCCCCTGCGGGCACGGCACGCCGTGCCCCTACGATCCCCAATCCGCCATCGCCGCCCGCGTCGCCTCTTGCGCCAACACCGAACAATGCAACTTGCGTTCGGGAAGGCCCCCCAAGGCTTCCGCGACCTCGACATTCGTTATCGCTGTTGCTTCAGCGACGGTGCGGCCGATCAACAACTCGGTCAGCATCGACGACGATGCAATCGCCGCGCCGCAACCATAGGTCTTGAACTTTGCCGCCACGATCCGGCCGCCGTCGATTTTCAGATACAACTTCAGCAGATCGCCGCATTCCGAATTGCGCGCAATCCCCACGCATGACGGGTCCTCCATATCCCCCGCGTTGCGCGGGTTCTGGAAATGATCGGTCACCGTGGCGTTGTAACCGAAGTTCTCGCGGTCGGGGAGCGTCATCATCCTGCCCATAATACGCAATTCCACGCCGCGCTGAGTAGGGGCGAACCTGTGTGTTCGCCCGGCAATCCCCGGTGAATCCTTGACCTGCCCTACGCGGTACAACTTATTGGCCGAGCCGTCAGACGGCATCCATCGATCCCCAAGCGAAAGGAGACAGCCATGTCCCGGACAATCGCACGGTGGGCTGCACCGGCCCTCTGCGGTCTTGTGTTACTGTTGTCCATCACACAGACCAGCGCCGAGAATGTCGATCCCACCGACAGAATCGGCATCGGTCTGCGCATGCAGGGCGGCTGGACACGCAATTGGAGCAAGGGCGTCCTCGAGATTGATCCCGGTTTTCAGGAATACGACCAAGTGTCGTTCAGCCATCCTCTTGGCTTCCGCGACTTTGTGATCCGCTACTACGCAACCCGGGAATTGGACTACGAACTCGGCATCAATGTTCACAGTCAGGATGTATACACTTGGAGAATCTGGGATGTGCCCTTGTCGGTCGGCGCATTTCAACGTTCATCGCTGGATGACAATGCCCACGTGCGCTTCGGGGGACGTCTCAATGCCGACATCGTCCATTGTGACTGCGACCCGATCTACTGGGGCGGCACAATGCAAGATCCAGGCATTGACGATGGGACACACCTGACCTTCAGTCTTGAGCCGGCCGCCTCCATCGAGTGGTTCATCGACAAGCACTTCAGCTTGACCCCCGAGGTATTCCTCAACTTGGAACTGCCGAACGACAACACCAATGACGGCCACACGTCGCTCCACACCGGTTTTCATCTGATGATCACCGTGCTCCAGTAGGGGCGAACCTCTGTGTTCGCCCGTCGGGACGCTCGGATACAGTGAATCCCCCGTAGGGGCGTATTGCCATACGCCCCTACGGATCAATGCCACTTGTCCGGATTGTCACATCCCCGCCAGCAGCATCTGCGCGGCGTTCTGAATAAACGCCACGAACGATCCGGGGAAAATGCCGAAGAACAGGACACCGGCGGCCGAGAGAATCAATGCCACCGTCAAGCTAAGGGACAAAGCCACGCCACCCGATGGCGCCTCGGCGGGGAAGTACATGCGGCGGATCACGGTGGCATAGTAGTAGAGCGCGATCACCGATGTCACCACGCCGATGATGACCAGCCACATGTAGTCGGCGTTGATCGCCGCCAGGAAGACATAGTACTTGGCCAAAAATCCCGCCGTCGGCGGAATGCCGGTCAACGACAACAGGAACAGTGTAAAGAACGCCGCCAGCACAGGCGAGCGCTGCGCCAGGCCATCATAGTGCGCGATCTCATCCGAGCCGGTGCGTTCGGAAAAGGCGATCACGCAGATGAAGGCGCCCATGTTGGCGAACAGGTACGCCATCATGTAAAACGACATCGCCGTGGCGCCCCAGGTGTCGAGCGCCACCGCGCCGACCAGCACATACCCGATCTGCGCCACCGAGGAATAGGCCAGCATGCGCTTGATGTTGGTCTGCACGATCGCGGTGACGTTGCCGACGATCATCGCCAGCGCCGCCAGGGCCGCGATCACCTGAATCCACACCGACTGCGCCGATTCCAACCCGATGAAGAAGACCCGGATGAAGGCCGCCACCGCCGCCGCCTTGGAGGCAACCGACAGATAAGCGGTGATCGGCGTCGGCGCGCCCTCGTACACATCGGGCGCCCACATGTGAAACGGCGCCAGCGCCAGTTTGAATCCGAATCCGGCAACAACCAGAATGAGCGCCAGCGTCATCGCGGGTGGAAAAACACCTGTGCTTGTGTACATTTGCAGGACCGCCGTGCGGATCGCCGCCAGCTCGGTGGTGCCGGTCAGACCATAGAGTAAGGCGACGCCATACAGCAGGATCGCCGAGGAAATCCCGCCGAGGATCACGTACTTCAGACCCGCTTCGGCCGACTTGCGATTGGTCTTGTGGTAGGCCGCCAGCGCGAATAGGGCGATGGTCGACAGCTCGATCGATACATAGAGCAGCAGAAGCTCGGTCGCCGAGGCCATCAGCATCATCCCGACCGCCGAAAACAGGATCATGCCGTAGTATTCGCCGCGATGCGCCCGCAGCCGTCCCACTGTGCCGACAGACGACATGGCGGTCAGGATCACGGTGCCGAGCACGATCTCTTTGAAGACCACCGCCAGACGGTCGAAGACGAATGTCCCGCCGAAGGCGGTGCCATCCGCGGTCATGGCGACCCAAACGGCAGTGATCACGGCTCCGATGATCGTCAGCGCCGCAAAGAGGCCGGAACCCCCCGGCTTCTCATCGCGGGTCCCGGTCGCCCAGGCGAGAATCACCAGCGCCCAGAGAAACAGGAAGCACTCGGGGAGGATCGTGCCCCAGTCGGCGTAGAATTGGGAGAGGTTGAAGGGCATGGATGTCAGACGCCCCATCCTGTCATTCTGAGCGAAGCGAAGAATCTGCTTTTTCTCACCGTGTCGAACAGCAGATTCTTCGGCATCCCGCACTTCGTGCGAGCCGCCTCAGAATGACAGTGGATCGGTTTACGGTGAAAGAGATTTCGCATGTCGCCTCTCATCACTTCCCGCAGCGTCATTCTGAGCGAAGCGAAGAATCTGCTGTTCTTTTTCCAACGGCCACGTCGTCGGGCGCAAGATCTTCCCACGTCGGATTGATGGACTCAATCAGTGCGATCTTTCGTGCTCTCAGCCAGCCCTTGATCTGTCTTTCTCGGGCAATCGCGGCAGAGATGTTCGGTGTCGACTGGTAGTACACGAGACGGTGGGCTTTGTACTTCGCTGTGAAGCCACCCCTTGCCGCGTGCCGGTGCTCCCACACCCGTCGCGTCAGGTCGCTCGTGACTCCGGTGTACAACGTCCGTGATCGGCTTGCCATGATGTAGACGAAATACTCCTTCATGTCCGCCGATGCCCCACCCCTAGCATTCTGAGCGAAGCGAAGAATCTGCTTTTTCTCACCGTGTCGAACAGCAGATTCTCCGGCATCCCGCACTTCGTGCGAGCCGCCTCAGAATGACAGTGGGGTGGTGTGTTCTTCATTTCCAGGGTCTCAGGTCACATCCCTGTCAAGTGCCTACGCCCCGATCACGTGCACCAGGTTGACGATCGTTTCCTTGATGTAATCCGACAGCAACGTCGGATAGACGCCGATGGCGATCATCAGAATCGCCAGCGGCGCGACCGTGAAGATCTCCCGCGCGTTGATCTCGGTCAGATGCTCCGTGTGCCCGGCGACGGTCCCCAGGAACATCCGCTGGATCATGCGCAGGAAGTACGCCGCGGTCAACAGCACGCCGATCACCGACAGCGCCACGATCACCTTGAAATAGGGGAAGGCGCCCAGAAACACCATGAACTCGCTGACAAACCCCGACAATCCCGGCAATCCGAGCGACCCCAGCACGAACAACACCATGATCCCGGAGTACACCGGCACCTTCAGCCACATGCCGCCGTAGGCGTCGATGTCGCGCGTGTGGGCGCGATCATAAATCACGCCGACCAGAATAAACAGCGCCCCCGTGATCAGCCCATGCGACACCATCTGGAACATGCATCCCGATATCCCGGCCACCGAGCCGACCGCCGCCATCCCCAACAGACAGTACCCCATGTGCGAGACCGACGAGTACGCCACCAGCTTCTTCAGATCGGTCTGCGCCATGCAGACGAAGGCGCCATAGATGATCCCGGCCATCCCCAAGATCGCCATCGGCTGCGCAAAGTACTTGGTGGCCTCGGGAAACATCGGGAACGACACGCGCAACAAACCGTAGGTCCCCATCTTCAGCAGAATTCCCGCCAGCAGCACCGACACCGCGGTCGGCGCTTCCACATGGGCATCCGGCAACCAGGTGTGGAACGGCAGGGTTGGGATCTTGATTGCAAACGCGATGAAGAAGAAGACAAAGGCGAAGATCTGGAAGCCGTGCGTCATCTGCGGCGCGCGTTGGATGTGCTCGATGATCGACAGCGTGTGCGGCGTCGAGGTGAAATACAAGGCCAGAATCGCCACCAACATGAAGATCGAGCCGAAGAGCGTGTAGAGGAAGAACTTGATCGCCGCGTACTCCTTGCGCGGTCCGCCCCAGATGCCGATCAAGAAGTACATCGGCACCAGCATGACCTCCCAGAACACATAAAAGAGAAAGAAATCCAAGGCGGCGAAGACGCCCATCATGCCGGTGGTCAGAAGCAGATAGAAGGCAAAGTACTCCTTGACCCTCGTCGTGATGTTGAATGAGACGATTGCCGCCAGGAAGGACAACAGCGCGGTCAAAAACAGCATCGGCACCGAGATCCCATCCGCGCCGAGGTGGTAGTTGACGTTGAGCGCCGGAATCCACGCCGCCTTCTCCACGAACTGAAACGCCGCCGTCGAGCTGTCATACCCCGCCAGCAGGACAAACGACAGGATCAGGGGCAAGAACGTCGCCACCGACGCCACGCCGCGAATGGCGCGGTGGTTGTCCTTGGGCACAAGCATGATCACCACCATGCCGACAAGCGGCAGGAAGATCATCCACGAGAGAATGCCGGATATCATCTGTGAACCGTCCTCGGGTCTCTTGTCCTCATTCTTGAAAAACGAGCCGACCTTGTCATTCCGAGCGCAGCGAGGAATCTGCTGTTTCTTTCCAATCGGATCGGCCCGTTCGCTTCGCTCAGGATGAACAGGAGCCTCGCCCTCCCGATTCTCACCTGGTCACTGCAACAACCATATCACCACCAACGCCGCAAAGACGATGAACGCGTAGTTCTGCACCCGGCCGGTCTGCAAGTAACGAATGGTCGCGCCGAAGCCGCGCGTCAGCCAGCCAATGCCGTTGACCGCGCCGTCCACAAACGTGTCGTCGAACCACTTGTTGACCCGTCCCCACAACACGCCGAGATCGCCAAAGCCGTTGACCAGCCCGTCAATGATCTTCTGATCGAACCAGAACCAACCCCGGCACATGGCGTAGTACGGGCGCACGAACAGGACATCGTACGCCTCGTCGAAGTAGTATTTGTTCAACAGCGTTGTGTACACACCACCCGCCGCGGCACGGACACGTTCCGGATCGATCGACTTCTTGTAGTACATCAGATAGGCCAGCCCGATCCCGCTTAAGCCAATCGCCAGCGCGATCGCCGCCCATAGAATGTGAAACTCGCCATGGTGCGGATGCCCGTGATACACGACGGTCGAGAATCCCTTGTGCAGCCAGGGCAGACCGATGAATCCCGAAATCACGGACAACACCGCCAGGACAATCAATGGGACCGTCATCGTGCGCGGCGATTCGTGGGCATGGTCGAACTTGTGCTGGTCACGCGGCTTGCCGGTAAACGTGAGGAAGTACAGACGGAACATGTAGAAAGCGGTCATGAAGGCGACCAGAAGCGTCAGCACGGTGAACACCGGCCTGCCCAGCGTGGCCGCCACGATCTCGTCCTTCGACCAGAACCCCGACAGGGGGAATATCCCCGCGATCGCCAGCGCCGCGATCAGGAAGGTCGTCGAGGTCGTCTTCATCTTCGCGTGCAGGCCGCCCATGTCACGGATGTCATTGCTGTGCACGGCGTGAATGACCGACCCGGCGGCGAGGAAGAGCAACGCCTTGAAGAAGGCGTGGGTCATCAGATGGAATGTCCCGGCGGTGAAGCCGCCGAGCCCCAGCGCCATGATCATGTAGCCCAACTGCGAAACCGTCGAATACGCCAGCACGCGCTTGATGTCATTCTGCACCAGGCCGATCGAGGCCGCCATCAGCGAGGTGATGATGCCGATCCAGGCGACGACGTCGGCGGCGACCGGCGCCGCCACGAAGATCGTCAGGGAACGCGCCACCAGATAGACGCCCGCCACGACCATCGTGGCCGCGTGGATCAATGCCGACACCGGCGTCGGACCCTCCATCGCATCGGGAAGCCAGACATGCAATGGGAACTGGGCCGATTTGCCGACCGCCCCCATGAAAAGGAAGATCGCCGCCGTGGTCAGGAAGGCGCCCTGCAGCGTGCCGCTTTCGACCGCGGCAAATACGCCTTCGAACGTCAGCGTCTCGCATCCGACGTAGAGCATCAGCATACCAATGATGAATCCGAGGTCGCCGAGACGCGTGGTGATGAAGGCCTTCTTGCCGGCATCGGCGGCGGACTTCTTCTCGAACCAGAAGCCGATCAACAGGTACGACGCCAGCCCGACCAATTCCCAACTGACGAACATCAAAAAGAAGTTGTCGGCGATCACCAACGTCGACATCGCCATCGTGAACAATGACAAGTAGGCATAGTAGCGCGAGAACAGCTTGTCGCCGTGCATGTACCCCAGCGAGTAGATCTGCACCATCAGCGCGACGGTGGTGACCACGATCAGCATCATCGCCGTCAGGCCGTCGATCAGGATGCCGATCGACACATGCATCGATGGGCCCAGATTGAGCCAGTCGAAATAGAAGCGCTGCGGTTGGGGATTCCCCCAGACCGTCAATGCCACCGCCCACGCCCAGAGGAAGGACAGCGAGACCGCCGTGATCGATATTCCCGCCGACAAGGCGCGGTTCCGGTGCGTCACCAACATGATGGCGACCATCGCGACAAGCGGAAAGACCGGTATGAGCCAGGCGTATGCCAGCATGGACACTGCTCTTCTACTCTGTGAACCTGCCCCTGTCTGTCTCAGCGAATCCCCGTACTGTCATCCCGAGCGCAGCGAGGGATCTGCTGTTTCTCCCTACCACTTCATGATATTGATCCGATCCACGTCAATCCCGCGATGATGCTGGTAAATCAACAGCACGATCGCCAGCGCGATGGTCGCCTCGGCCGCCGCCACCGCGATCGTGAAGGCCGCCACCACCTGTCCGGTGGCATCCTGCGGCGTGACGAAGCGCGAGAACGCCACCAGTGTGATGTTGACCGCATTGAACATGAGCTCGACCGACATCAGCACGCCGATGGCGTTGCGTCGCGTCAGCATGCCGTAGATGCCGATGCAAAAGACCACCGCCGCCAGCGCCAGATAGTGATTCAGTCCGATCGGTCCCATGGTCGTATGCCAGCGTCAGACATTGGTGCTCTGGTCCTCAGTCGCGTCCCGCGCCGTGACGCCCCGGTCCCGCTTGGCGATGATCAAGGCCCCGATCAAGGCCGCCAACAGCAGCACGGACACGACCTCAAACGGCAACACGAACTTCGTGAGAAACAACTCACCCAACTTCTTCCCCGCGCCGGAGACCGGGGCCGCCGCGCTGACCGAGATCGGCGTCTGCCAGAGCGAATAGAGAATCACCGCCAGAAGACCAGCCGAGATGACCAATCCCAACGGTACCTGCTCGTTGGTGTGCTGCAGTGTGGCATCCGCGATGCGCGCCGTCATCATGACCGCGAAGATCATCAGGATCGCCACCGCGCCGACATAAATCAGAACCTGCGCCGCCGCCAGGAAGGGCGCCTCCAGCAGGACAAAGATCCCCGCCACGCCGAACAGCGCCAGGATCAGGAAGATCGCCGAATGGAAGATGTTCTTCGTCGTCACCACCGAGAGCGCGCTGACGATGATCAACAGGGCGAGGGCGAAGAATGCGATCGTCATTCCATCCACCGGCATCGTCCCTCTGTCATTCCGAATCCGCCCCGGCGGATGAGGAATCTGCTGTTGTCCTCAGAGGAAGAACAGCAGATCCTTCGCTTCATTCCGTCCGCTCCGACGGACGGAACTCGCTCAGGATGACAGTGCTCTGTTTCGACCACGAACATGGACTCACACCAGACTCAGCACCAATCCCGTCACCAGCAGGTTCACGAACGCCAGCGGCAGCAGGAGCTTCCACGCAAACCCCATCAACTGATCGACGCGCAGGCGCGGATAGGTCCAGCGGAACCACATCAGCACGAAGACGCCGATCAACGTCTTGATCATAAACCACATCCACGACGGCAACAGCGGCCCGTTCCAGCCGCCGAAGAATAACGTCGTCGCGATCGCCGAGACGGTGAACATGTTGATGAACTCCGCCAGGAAGAACATGGCGAACTTCATCCCGGAGTACTCGGTGACAAACCCCGCCACCAGCTCGGAGTCGGCCTCGGGGAGATCGAACGGCGTACGGTTGCATTCGGCGGTGGCGGCCACGAAATAGATGACAAAGCCGATCGGCTGCCGCCAGATGTACCATTGGTAGAACTTCCCCTGCTGGCCGACGATCTCGGCCATGGAGAAGGTCTGCGTGAACATCATCACGCCGAGCACCGCCAGCGCCATCGGGACTTCATAGGACACAACCTGCGCCGCCGAGCGAAATCCGCCCAGGAGAGTATACTTGTTGTTCGACGACCACCCGGCCATGAGCAGGCCGATCACGGTGAAAGTCGTGATCGCCAGAATGTAGAGAATGCCGATGTTGAGATCGCGGACGATCAGCCCCTTGCCGAAGGGGATGGTCACATACACCGCGGCGGCGGCGACGAAGGTGATCACCGGCGCCCAGAAGTAGACGCCGCGGTCGACATGCGCCGGGGTGATGTCCTCCTTTTGCAGGAGCTTGACCGCATCGGCGATCGTCTGCAGGACCCCATGCCAGCCGACCCGCATCGGCCCCAATCGCATCTGGATGCGCGCCGAGACCTTGCGCTCCCACCACACCAGGAACAGGACGACAACGACGATGAAGGCGAACACCGCGAGAAAGGCGACGACGGTCTGCGCCAGAGTCACCCACACCGGGCCCAAGCCGAGCGACGTCACGACCGACGCGATCAGGTCGCCAACCCAGTCGACCAGTTTCTCGAGTTCCAGCATCCTCGCTACGCCTTCACACCGCAGACGTGCCTATAGTCTCTTCCTTCATGAAACAGCAGGCCCCTCGCTTCGCTCGGGGTGACAGGCAGATTCCTGTCTCTACCAAGAGCTGTCGTTCCGAGCGGAGCGAGGAACCTGCTTTTTCACGGACGGCCCTTTTGATGTTCACATGGGTAAACAAGGGGCTTCAGCCCCTTGCCGACCAACATCGAGGACAGGGGGCTTTCGGCCCCCTGCGTCTGCACACCATGCGCCGCCATCGCTAATACCACCGCAGGAACCCCTTGCGCCACGCGTAATACAGCCCGAACAACAGGATGGCGACGAAGACCACCATCTCGACAAACGCGAACATTCCCAGCGATTGAAAGACAATCGCCCACGGGAACAGGAAGACGACTTCGACGTCAAAAATGACAAAGATCAGACAGAAGATGTAGAAGCGGACATTGAACTGAATCCACCCCGACCCGATCGGCGTCTCGCCGCATTCATAAGTGGAGAGTTTGATCGGATTGGGAGCGGCCGGACGGATCAGTCGGGACAGCAAGAAGAGAAAGAGAACCAGCGCCGCCCCGAGGACGAGAAAGATCGCGACCGCCGCAAAATCCGCCACCACAGCGTGTCCCAAGTTCGCCGGTTCACAACATCTCATTCGGCGTCACGGGGTTGTCCGGAGGAAGGCAACGACGCCGAGAGGACGACTTTACCGCCGGCTATGGCGTTCAGTCAAGTTTTTTCCCCCCTACCGGTGCGATCCGGTCTTGTTTTGACACGGTCCGCCGGAACAGAAGACTACTCTTCGCGTCGCCAGCATTTGTCAAACGGCACCAAGGATTCCGGATTCCGTGCGTATGCTATGAGCCGGTCCTGCCTGCCTATGCTGCCTGCTGGCAGGAGACCGTCGGAAAGGGAAGACTCACCGTGCCCACTCAGGAACAAGTACTGACTGCCTTGCGGCGGGTCATCGACCCCGATCTGCATCGTGACATCGTGACATTGGGCTTTGTCAAAAACGTGGCGATCTGCGATGGCGAAGTGGCCGTCACCCTCGAACTCACGACACCCGCCTGCCCGGTCAAGGACCGCTTGCAGCAGGAGGCCGAAGACGCGGTCCGTGCCCTGCCCGGCGTCGATCGGGTGCGGGTGAAGATGGAGGCGCAGGTCCGTCCCACGCTGGGCCAGATGGCCGAGACACTCATCCCCGGCGTGCGCAATGTCGTCCCCATCGGCTCCGGCAAAGGGGGCGTGGGCAAGTCGACCGTCTCGGCCAACCTCGCCGTCGCGCTGGCCCAGACCGGCGCCAAAGTCGGGCTGATGGATGCCGACGTCTATGGCCCCAGCATCCCGACCATTCTCGGCATCACCGATCTCCCTGTTCCCGGCCCCGCGGGCATCATGCCGGTGGAGGCGTATGGCGTCAAAGTGATCTCGATGGGCTTCTTCCTCAAACCCGATCAGGCGGTCGTCTGGCGCGGCCCGATGCTCACCAAGATGATCGATCAATTCCTCGGCGGCGTCGAATGGGGTGAAATCGATTATCTGATCGTCGATCTTCCCCCGGGAACCGGCGATATCCATCTCAGTCTCTGTCAACGCATCCCGCTCACCGGCGCCGCGATTGTCTCCACGCCGCAGGATGTGGCTCTGCAGGTCGCCGAGAAGGCCGTGATCATGTTCAACCAACTCAAATCGCCGATCCTGGGTTTGATCGAGAACATGAGCTACTTTTCCTGCTCGCACTGCGGTCATCGCGAGTACATCTTCGACAACGGCGGGGCGCGACGCGCCGCCGAGCGGCTCGGGGTCCCCTTCCTGGGCGAGATCCCGCTGGCCACCCGTGTGCGCGAGACCTCCGACTCCGGTGAACCGATCGTCGTCGCCGACCCGTCCTCACCGGCTGCGAACGCCTTTCAGGAAATCGCGCGCAACCTCGCCGCCCAAGTGAGCATCCGCAACGCGCTGGCCGATGCACAACCGGTGAAGATCACGTTTTGACATGGGGTTGAGAACCCTCGGAGAAGACGTCTGGAACGGGGATTGTCATGCAGCGGAGCGAAGCATCTGCTGTTACACGTTCTCCGTCGAAAAGCAGACCCTTCGCTTCCATCACACCGTTCGGGTCGGGACAAGTCGCTCAGGGCTTCTAACAAAGAGAGAATTGTGATCTATCCCGTTGATACACAAGGAAGCGTGATACGATATCCGATATGTCCGAATCCCTCACCCCGACCCTCTCCCGGAGGGAGAGGGGGATTGACAACCTCTCCCTCCGGGAGAGGTCGATCCGCCGCAGGCGGATCGGGTGAGGGTGCTCTTTTGTCCGTCCACGGTGTTGGAAATTCTCAGGTTCGAGGCGGCAATCTGAGGACGAGGGGCTTCAGCCCCTTGAGGTGACCATGACCTCCCCCACGCCCACCCCCATCGAAATCGCCCGCGCCCACCAGCACGATGTCAAGATTCGCTGGAACAACGGCCGCGAGACGATCTTTCCCGCCCGTTTCCTGCGTCTGGAATGCCCCTGCGCGTCCTGCATCGAGGAGATGACCGGGCGCAAGTTGCTGCGCGACGACACCGTCGCCGCCGATGTGCATCCGCTTTCGATCCAGCCGGTCGGCCGCTACGCCATCCAGATTCAATGGAGCGACGGCCACAACACCGGGCTCTACACCTGGGAGCGGCTTTGGGAATTGGCGGAGCGGTTGTGGCAGAGTGAATGACGCGACCGGACACGGTCGCGTTGTCCCGTCGGGATGCTTGGGACTCGTCGGAAAGGGATTGCGGCAGCGCACTCCTGCGCGGAGAAGTCGTCTATGGCACCGGGGCATGTTTGAAGACGTGGTTCTTTGGCTGTCCCGTCTCCATCCCGGTGACGATGCGCGGCAGGGCGTTCCCCAGGCGGCAGGTGATCTCGTAGGGGATAGTTCCGACCCATTCGGCCAGTTCCACCGCCGTGATCTCATCCGGCCCGTCGCGCCCCAAGAGCGTGACCACGTCGCCGATCGCGACCGGGATCTTCCCCACTTCGACCATCGTCATATCCATCCCGACCACGCCGACGACCGGCACACGGCGCCCCCGAATCAGCACCCAGCCGTTGTTCGAGAAGTGGCGTGAGTATCCCATCCCGTACCCGATCGGCAGCACCGCCACACGCATTGGCCGTTCCGCCTGGTAGGCATCGCCGTAGTGGACCCACTCGCCGGCACGCACATCCAACACGTGCAGAACCCGCGTCCTCACCGACATGACCGGCCGAATCCCGGCCAGGGCGCGCGGCGGTGTCTCGTCGCCTTCAGATTCGAGTGACGGCTTCGGAATGCTCATCCCGCCATACACGATCATCCCCGGCCGGATGCCATCCAGGCACGTCTCGGGGTGGTAAACCACGGCCAATGATGATGCCACGTGACGGAAGCCGACGTCGATCCGTCGCGCCTTCAAGCCGTCGAGCACGCTCTGGAACCGTTCCATCTGACGGCGAACCGATTCCGCACCTTCACTGTGGGCCGCGCGGAAGTGGGTGAAGATCCCGGTGATTCGCAGATGCGGCAACGTGGTGATCCGGCTGACCGCATCGACCGCCGTCTGCCAATCGAAACCGAGACGGTTGAGCCCGGTGTTGATCTCCACGTGCACCGGCAACGGCCTGTGCCCGGCCAGCCGGTTCAGGTTCATCGCCGTCGATTCATCCGATAACGTCGGCGTCAACGCAAGCTCGATCGTCGCCGGTACCTCGAATTCCAGGGGCGGATGCAACAGGACAATCTCATGGGTAATGCCGGCGTTGCGCAGCGCCGCCGCCTCCGCGACCGCCGCCACGGCGAAGTGCCGAACCCCCTCCGCGGCCGCGACCGCTGCCACGGTGACCGCCCCGTGCCCGTAGGCGTCCGATTTGACGATCAGCACCATCTCACGATGCGGGCCGATGACCTCATGGAGGCAGCGCAGGTTCGTTCGCAACGTCGCAACGTCGATCTCAACCCAGGTCTTCTGCGGGGCTTCGTTCCGTTGTTTGTTCATGTGATGTTTCGGCAATGGTTCTTCTCCTGTCCTGCGAGGCGCAAGACGGCGCGAATCTATCCCCGTCACCCATGATACACAAGAACGATCTTCTCTCGTCGTGGTTTGTTGGCGATCGTAATCGGGGGCGGAGCAGTCAACGGGCAAACTCCCTCACCCGATCCGGCCTCCGGTCGGATCGACCTCTCCCGGAGGGAGAGGTTATCATTGCCCCTCTCCCCTCTGGGGAGAGGGTAGGGTGAGGGGTGTCCAGGCAGAATCGCACATTTGCCGGATCGCGTGTGCAATGACGGGTCCCATGATTCTGAGTCGATGTGCCACGGGTCTTCAGACCCGTGCCGGTGCTTCCGCGGATTGGAGTTCACGGACGCGAGAACCCGTGGCACCAAGCCCTTGTCTCCCGTTTGCGATCATGAATCCGATTCTAACAGTGGCGTGAATCGCCGCGTATCCCAGCGTCGGATCACATTGGACCAGCGATGCCGCGCGAATCCCACAGTGACCGTTCCGCCCGCGCCCGGCGCATTGCCCGGGCTTTGGCGCGTCGTTACCCCGCCCGTTGCGCCCTGACGCACGACGACCCCTTCCAGCTTCTGGTCGCAACGATTCTCTCCGCCCAATGCACCGATGAACGTGTCAATCAGGTCACGCCCACGCTTTTTGCCCGATACCGGACCGTGGCGGACTTCGCGCATGCCGATCCCGCCGCTGTGGAGGAGATCATCCGTCCGACCGGCTTCTTCCGCTCGAAGACCCGCCACATCATCGCCGCCAGCCGGGCGTTGGTCGAACGGCATGGCGGCGATGTGCCGCGCACGTTGGCGGAGTTGACCGCCCTCGATGGCATCGGCCGCAAGACCGCCAATGTCGTCTTGGGCACCGCCTTCGGCATCGCCGAGGGGGTCGTTGTCGATACCCATGTCATGCGCCTGTCGCGCCGTTTGCGGTTGACGGCCCATCGCGACCCGGCACGGATCGAAGCTGATCTGATGCGCCTTCTGCCCCAGAGTCATTGGATCGAATTCTCGCATCGTCTGATCTGGCATGGCCGTACCCTCTGCCCGGCCCGACGTCCCCGTTGTGACGAGTGCCCGTTGGCCCCGGACTGTCCCACGGCACGAGACCATCTGACGTAGACACTCTCGCCGTTCCCTCGATCCCGTCGCCCTTGATCGCCGGGGCGACCATTCCGTATCCTTATGATTCTGGCAGCGCGGGGCTGCACCGGGACCATGCCGAACGTGTAAGAACAACGACAGGAAGCGCCCATGACCTTCATGTCTGACCACCGGTGGCTCTCCCGATTCGCTCAAGCGATCGGTGCCATCGTCTTGACCCTGGTCGTTGCCTCCTGCGGCACCGGCGAGAAGGCCACGCGCAGGAAGCTCGCCCAGATCGCCGTTTGGGAGGACCAGGGGTGGACCGCCAATGGCAAGCTTCTGAGCTACTTGTCTGATCGCAACGAGCAGGTCCGCGAACGCGCCATGTTGGCTGTTGGGCGGGTCAATGACACGCTGGCGATCGACTCCGTGCGGCGTGTCCTTCTGGACGACCCCAGCGCCAAGGTCCGGGCCATGGCGGCCTGCGCCTTCGGGATCTGGCAATGGAAATACGGCAAGGATGCCCTCCTGCAGGCGGTCGCCAGGGAGCAGGATCCCGGTGCCTTGATCGCCATCCTGCAGGGGCTGGGACGGGTCTATGCCCGGGATGAGTATCAGCGCTATATCCACTTGCTGCACCACGCCGATCCCCGGGTGCGCCTGCAGACGGCGCAGACGCTGGACTTGGTCAACCGGCGAGACGTTGTCGACTCGGTCCTGCCCCTGTGCAATGACCCGGACCCGACCATACGACGAGGTGCGATCTACTCTCTGATTCGCTGTTTGTCGAAGCCGGCGGCCGAGTGGGCGGCCGCCCATCGGCATGATCCGGACCCCACCACGCGGGGGCTCCTCTATCGTTTGGCCGCCTCCGGGCGTCTTCCATCCACGTCGGATATCATCGTTGAGGGTCTTGATGATCCCGATCCCCGTGTCCGGACCGCCTGCGCCGATGCCCTCCTGATTGCGCGCGACACCACCACCGTGTCGCGCGTGCTGCCGCGCTTGGAGACAGAGACCGATCCCGGCGTGGTCACGCGACTGACGCGGGCGATCGGGGAGCATTGGTATCCCCCGGCGCTGCCGGCGCTACGGAAACTGCTGCACCACCCGGAGCCCGCGGTTCGCCTTCAGGCGACATTGGTTCTCTGCAATCAGCGCGATCTCCCCTGCGGCGAGTCGATCGTGCCCGCCGCCGCCGACCCCAACCCGCTCGTTCGCCTGGCGTTCCTCGATGCCCTCGAGAAGGCCCAGCGCTTCGCTCCCATCGATACCACGGTGGTTCTGCCCGCCCTGCGGACACTGATCTCTGACCCATTTCCGCCCGTGCGCGCCGGTGCCGCAAAGTCCTACATCTACTCGGGCGGGTCCGGCTGGGACGTCTATCTCAATCAGATGCTGCATGACCCCGATCCCCAGGTCGTGACGATGGCGGTTGGGCTCATCGGCACCCTGAAGCTCTACGGCTACGTCGATTCACTCCATGCGCTCTTTCGCGCACATCGCCAGGACCCCAATCCCGACGTCAAATGGGCCATTCTGGCGTCGGGGACCAATCTTCTCCCCACCGTGCGCATCGATTCCATCCGTCAGGACTTCCTGGACTGGGGGATGGCCGACCCGAACCGTCTGGTACGGTGGTACACGATCGCGGTCGCCTTCAAGTTCCGCAAGGATCTCCGCGACGGGCTGGGCGTTTACAAGACCGATCTGACCGTGGACAACCTTGATTCCCTGCTGCCCCGTTACGCGACTCCTCCTCTGGCGCGGCTGGAGACGACCAAGGGGCCGATCACGATCCGTCTGGACACGCACATGGCTCCGCGCACGGTCCGGCAGTTCATTTCCATTGCCCGTGCCGGGATCTATGATCATGCTCCCATCACTGACTATCAACCCGGCAGCGTGATCCAATGCTCCGACTCCCGCGGCGATGGCGGCGGCTTTCCCCCGGCCAATGTCCGCGACGAGTATTCGCCCCGTCGCATCGGAGAAGGGTCCGTCTTCTGGAACAGCGCCACCCGCGATACCGGTCGCGGCATCTTCTCGATTGCCCTCACCCGTCTTCCGTACCAGGATTGGCGCTATGCCGTCTTCGGTGAGGTCGTCGAAGGAATGGACGTGGCGCGGTCCCTCACGCTGGCCGATTCGATTCGGAGCGTGACGATCAGCACGGCGCAACCATGACCTGCCGAACACTGCGTCTGATCCTTGCGTGTCTTGCCGCGCCGGCGGTCTTGCCGATGCCGGCATTAGGGCAGGGCATGCATGGGAGTGTCCCGGCCGATTCTGTCATTGCCGGCATCCGGCGCACCCTGACAGTGTGTGATTCGGCGTGGCGGGAGTTGGCGTACATCACCGTGACCCGCGAGCGCAAGCTGGACGGCGAAGGTCGGATCGAAAAGGAGACGACATACAAATCCCGTGTTTATGTCCGCCATGACGATCAGCGGGAGTTCCTGGAGGCCATGTGGGAGGATGGGCAGCCGGTCTCCGACAAGAAACTCCGAAGTGAACAGGACGACCGTCGCAAGCAACAACGCAAACAGCTTCAGGAGCGCCGGAAGAAGAAAGGGGAAGAACGCGAGAAGGGAACATTCCGGATGCTCGATCCCTTCCGTGAGGATCCTGTGCCCGACTACGATCTGACTGCCATCTCGCCGGATACCCTGTCGGGCGTTCCGGTCTGGAAGGTCGCGGTCCAACCGCGGCGCGAATCGGAAGATCTGTTGGCGGGAATGGCCTGGGTCACGATCGATACCTATCGGGCCATAGCCGAGAGCTATCGGTTGGCCAAGCTTCCCGGCGGTGTCAAGAGCATGGAGATGCGCTTTGAATACGGCGAAGTCATCCCCCAGTGTGCCTTCCCGCGGCATTTTCTGATGCGCGCCCACGGCCGCGCGCTCTTGGTCATCAAGTTCAACATGGAACTGGACGTGCAAATGGACTCGGTGCAGATCGACCCCGAATTGCCCGATTCACTCTTCGCCATGCCGGAGGATTGACCGCGTGCCGGGAAGAGCCCGAGGGCGCCGGGAGGACGCGTAACGCACCGCAGCATGGAGCGTACAAAAGCACGCCATCACCACGAGTCCCGACATATATTGCCTGACGCAGAGGACGTCGGGACCAACGGGGACTGATCGCCAAACCGTCCGTTCTCGGTTGAACACGGGCCACCCACCCCTGATCAGGCAGCGGGTTGTCTGTCCATGATTGCCAAGAAGCCACAGAACATCCTGCACTACGGGGACAATCTCCCGATCATGCGGGAGCATATCCCCGATGAATCCGTGGACTTGGTCTACTTGGACCCGCCGTTCAATTCCGCCCGCGATTACAATGTCCTGTTCAAACAGGCCCGGCGCGATGAGAACCAGGCGCAGGTGATGGCCTTTCAGGATACCTGGCGTTGGAGCAAGCGGGCATACCAGGAGTTCTTCGACGATCCCCGCCACGCACCCCTGTTCAATCTGATGGAATCGTTGCACCGGATCCTCGGGACCAGCGACATGATGGCCTATCTGGTCATGATGGCGCCGCGGCTCCTGGAGATGCACCGTGTCCTGAAGCCGACGGGGACTCTCTATTTGCACTGCGATCCGGTCGCCAGTCATTACCTCAAGATTCTCCTGGACATCGTCTTCGGCCCGGCCCGGTTTCGCAATGAACTCATCTGGAAACGCACGTCAGCCAAGGGTCTTGCCTTTACGCGGTTTGCTTCCAACCATGACGTGATCCTGCGATATGTCCGTTCGGAAGAAACAACCTGGAATCCGCAATACGCCGAACACGATCCTGATTACGTGAGGCAGTTCTACAAGTATGTCGAGCCGAAGACAGGACGGCGGTACGCACTGGACAACCTGGTCAATCCGAATCGTGAGCGGCCGAACCTGACCTACGAGTTCCTCGGTGTTACGCGCGTGTGGAGGTGGACGAAGAAACGGATGTTGGAAGCTCACAGGAAGGGGTTGATTGAGCAAACCCATCCTGGTGCGGTTCCCCGCCTCAAGCGATATCTCGACGAACAGGAAGGCGTTCCTGTCGGCGATGTCTGGACCGACATTCCGCCGATCGGCGCCCAGGCCAAAGAGCGCATGGGATATCCCACGCAGAAGCCGCTGGCCCTGCTGGAGCGAATCATCAGCGCCTCCACCAACGAAGGCGACCTCGTGCTCGATCCCTTCTGCGGCTGCGGCACAGCGGTCGTGGCGGCGGAGAAGCACGGCCGTCGCTGGATCGGCATCGACATCACGTTTGTCGCCATCGATCTGATCGTCTCCCGCCTCACGAGTGACTTTGGTCTGAAGCGGGCCAAACACTACAAGATCATCGGCGATCCCAGGGATGCCTACTCCGCGCGCAAGCTCTTCGAGGAGAGTCCCAAGCAATTCGAAGTCTGGGCGGTGGGGCTGGTGTCCGGAATCCCGCAACCGGAGAAGGTCAGCGACAAGGGCGTGGACGGCAGAGTTTACTTCCAGGACCTCAGCGGGGAACTCCAATGCGCCGTGGTTCAAGTCAAGGGCGGACATCTGACACCGACCATGATCCGTGACTTCGCGCACGTCATCGAACGCGACCGGGCGGCCATGGGATACTTCATCAGCTTGGAGACGCCGACCCGGGGCATGTATTCGGCGGCCGAGGAGACCGGCTTCTTCGTTTCTCCCAGCGGACGCAAGATTCCCAAGCTGCAGATTCGTACGATCAAGGAACTGCTGGAAGAGGACAAGGAATTCGACTTCCCGAAGGGATACTCGCTCAAGAGCGGCGGCCGACGCCTGCGTCGCATCACTGAGGAGAATGGCGAGCTCTTCGACTCTCCTCAGCGGGAGCATGATTTGGATTGAGGACAAGGGGCTTCAGCCCCTTGCGGCAAATCAGAGGGTGACATGACCATCGAACCCGTCCCCATCAAGTTCCCCGAAGGTGCCAATATTATCTTCGGGCAGACACATTTCATCAAGAGCGTCGAGGACCTCCACGAGGCGATGGCGACCTCGACGCCGTCCGTCAAGTTCGGGTTGGCGTTCTCCGAGGCCTCGGGCCCATGTCTGGTGCGCCATACCGGCAACGATCCGACGTTGGCTCAAGTCGCCGCCGAGAACCTCATGCGCCTCAGTTGCGGCCACACCTTCCTCATCATCATGACCGAGGCCTTTCCCATTCACGTACTGAATGCGGTTAAGGCCTGCCCCGAGGTCTGCCGTGTCTTTTGCGCGACCGGCAATCCGGTGACCGCGCTGGTCGTGCGAGATGACCATGGCGGCGGAGTGATCGGCGTGATCGATGGCGTCAAGCCCGCCGGAATCGAAACCCCGGCCGACCAGGAGAAACGCCGTTCCTTCCTGCGTCTGATCGGGCACAAGCTGTAGACTGGGCTCCAGGGAATACCTGAAGCATGTAGGGGAGAGCCCGCCTCTTGGTGCTCGGAGCCCACCATACGGGGCGGGCTGTGCGACGAAGCAATCGCCTTACCTGAGAGATCCGTTCGACGAGTTCTTCAACAACCGCTACAGACACGGGTCGCAGTAGTCCGGCGGCTGGCCGCGGAAGGCCGTGTCGACGATCCGCACCACGTCGACGACCGTGACCACGCCGTCGCAGTTGACATCAGCGCGACCGCCGGGGAAAGCGGGACAATCGACATCGAGGATCGGCGCCCCGCCCCGGAAGGCCATGTCGACCGCCTTGACGACGTCGCGCAGATCGGCAATCGCGTCGCAGATCGGATCGCCGTGGCATTGGCAGCGGCACCCATCCAGAATCGTGACGGCGACGCTGTCCGTGTCGGCCAACGCGCCGTCGGAAGCCATGATGACGAGTTGGTGAGCACCCTGTTGGTCGTAATCAGGAACGATCATCACTTCGGCGGTACCATCGCCGTGATTGACCACCGACGCATTCGCCAGCGGTCCGATGGAGAAGACCGGATACGTGAAGTTCGAGTCGGATGCCGTGACGGTGAATCGCAACGTGTCGGCTTCGGTCACTGTCTGCGGCCCCGGCACGCTCAGAATCGGCGGAAAGGCCAGAGCCAGCGACTGCAGCGTAATGCGCCCGTTGATCCGTCCCCAGCCGTGATAGACATCGAACCCGGGCGTGTCTTCTTCCGGGCGACCGACTTGGTCCTCGGCCCCCAGACGAATCACCCGCGCCACCGAATCCGGCGGCCAACCCGGTCGCAGCGCCTTGACCAGACAGGCCAATCCGGAGACATGCGGCGTCGCCATCGATGTCCCCGACAGATCGCCGTACCCGCCGCTCGGATACACGTCACAGGAAGGCCAGACCGCGAAGCCCGGCAGCGTGCTCCAGATGCGTCCGCCGGGAGCGCACACGTCGATGTAGGAACCATAGTTCGATCCGCTCTGAGGATCCCAACAGAACGGATCGGCCCGGTGATCATCGGGATCGGTCGCTCCCACAGCGATCACGTTGGGATAGGCGGAGGGGTAGTGCGGCAGGCTGTTATCATCGTTGCCTATCGCCGCAACAACCGTCACTCCCACTGAAACCGCATACAGCACGGCCAGGGACTCCACATCCGCCCCGCCCGTCGTGCTCGTGTAACCCAATGACATGCTGATCACATCGGCACCCATGTCGGCGGCGTATTCGATCGCCGCCGCGATATTGGTTGAGGTCCCTGACCCGTCGGCGCCGAGCGCTTTGAGCGGCATGATCCGGCAGTGCCAGTTTATCCCGGCGATGCCGACTCCATTGTTGCCGTTGGCGGCGGCGATTCCGGCCACATGCGTGCCGTGCTCGTGATCGTCCCGGGGCGAGTTGTTGTTGCCCACGAAATTCCAACCAAAGACGTCATCGACCTTACCGTTGCTGTCGTTGTCGATATCGTCGAATTCCTCGCCGGTATTGTTCCACAATCGCCCCGCGAACTCCGAATGGAGATAGTCGAGTCCCGTGTCAATGATCGCCAATACCACATTCGTGTCGCCGGTCGTGATCGCCCACGCCGCCTCCATCTCGCAGTCGGCGCCGGCGGTGCCGGGATCGTACGGCGGCTGTGTGCCGTCGTTGTGCAGGGCGTATTGATGTGTGGAGAAGTACGTATCATTCGGGATCATCGGCCCGGCGCAGATCCGCACGATGCGGTCGAACTCCACCTTCTCTACGCCGCTCGATTTCTCGAAACGGTATTTCAGAGCGTCGGGATCGACACCATCCGGGACGCGGACAATCACGAAATCGGCCATCCGCATCTTCTGTGCCAGATCGCGCCGGTGGGCGGGGACCTGCGTCGGCGGGAACACCTGTCGCACCGTTGCGACATCGAAGTCGGCGATGATACGATCGAAATCCGGCCGACCGCTCTGGCCCTTGGTGATCCGCCGGGCACCGTCGCTGGTGGGTGCCAACTTGACGACGAGCGTGGTCCGGTCATACTCCTCGGCCGCGTTCGCCCGTGGAACGAGTCCCCCTGCAGTCACGAGCAGGCAGAAGAGAGCACCCAACGTCCGGACGATCCGGACACGAGAAGCGACGCCGACACCAACCCGCTGCCAGAGGGAGCGGGAGAATGATAACCTCTCCCTCCGGCCTGCCCCGAGCAGGGTCGAGGGGGAGAGGTCGATCCGTCCGCAGGACGGATCGGCTTGCCCTGAGCAAAGCCGAAGGGGTGAGGGAGCCCTGTTGCCCGTTTGTCTCATCATGTACACACCACTGGGTCAGAGGTTCTCATGGCTGGCAGGGGTCGCATGGTCCCGCCCCGCCCCGGAAGGCGACGTCGACGGCGCCCACGACGTCCTGAACGCTGATCACGCCGTCACAGTTATAATCGGCACGCGTCGCATGCGGACAACCGGGATCGGTGGTGGCCGGGGTGCCGCCGCGAAACGCGATATCGACGACGCTGACGACGTCGATGATGCTGAAGAAGCCGTCGCCGTTGAGGTCGCCATGGTGCGGACAACTGCACAGCATCGGCAGAACCGTCACGCTGCCGCTGGAGAAGGCATCCGGGCGTCCGTCATCGAATGCGGAAACGAGCCGCAGCCAGGTCGAGCCCCCGAGTATCGCCGTGTCGACCGCCTTGACCTGCCCGGGGATGGCGCCCATATCGACCGTCACCCACAGTTTGGCGACCTCGCCTTGCCCCGCTTCGAGGGATGGTGATCCGCCGCCATAGTCGGCGTGGATCACGAAGGCGATCTGACCGTTGAAACGATTGTCGTATGCGATCTGCACCTTCTCGAAATACCCGGTGCGCGCCCCGCGCGTCAGCGAATCGATCATCAGCGCCGGCGCACCGGTGAACACGAACGGCAGAAAGATGCTGTTAACCGGGTGCGAGTTCGACAGCACAATCGGAATGGCCCCCGGCGAGCCCGCCGGTATGTCCACCTGGCTGTACCAGATCGAATCGATCGGATCGAACAAGGGTGCGATCGCCGCCTGCAAGTTCGGACGCGGTCCGATATGGCGCGTCAGGTTCGGCTGCTGCTGCGGCGATCCGGTCGCCACGAGCAGCGTCCGCGCCGAATCGGCGTCGATCACCGTGCCGAACAACCCCTGGAATACTCCTGACAGGCACATGACCGCGCCGGTCACAATCGGCGACGCCGACGATGTCCCCGAGAAACCGCCGGTATAGTACTCGTCCGCATCCGCGCCGTAGAGGTCGCCGTACCCGGTGGTGTATACGCTCACCCCGTATCCCTGCAGATTGACCCGCTCCCCGTAGTTGGAGAAGTTGAGCTTGGAACGGTCTCTGTCCACGCCGCCGACCGGCGGATTCCCTGCCCCGCAGATGATCGCGTGCGAGTTGCGAAAGGTCGTATCGAAGAACGACGTGTACATCGGATCGTCAAAATCCTCGCCGCCGTTTCCGGCCGCCTCGCAGACGATCACGCCCGCGGCGTATGCGTTGAGCATGGCATCGAAGTTGTCCTGCCAATATTCCATGGCCACATAACCGGCCTGATCGTCGCGCCATTCGAAATTGTAGTGCGGCCCGGGAGAGTGCAGTTCGATCAGAATGCAGTCCCCCGGTTGCGACGCGGCCGTAGCCTGCGAGATGGCATCGGCCACACTGAGCGTTGCCACTGAGGCGCCGCCGAAACTCCCACCGTGCGCAATCCCGGTCATCCCGAAGCCGTTCCGGTCGGCGACCATCTCGCCCATCACGGCGGTCCCGTGATCGGTGTCGCCCCATTGGTTCACGCCGATGACGATCGCGGTCGCGCCCTTGGACAAATCCTCGTGCGTCAATTGCCATCCGTATTCCACGTCGATGCACCGGACGCCCGTGCCGGTTCCACCCGTTAGTGTCCAGGCCGCCCGTGCCGCCACACCGCCGGGGGCTTGATCCAATTGATGCTGGGACAACTCCCAACTGGGTGTGGTTTGGACATCGGCCGTCGTCAGGACCGTTCCCGGAGGCGCTGTCGCCACCGACGGCTGCGGCTCGAAAAAGGCCGTCTCCACCTCGTCGAGCAGATTGAGCTCGCGGATGATCGTCTCCGCCAAGGGTGGGTCATTGAACGGATGACGGAAATACAACGACATGTCCGGCAGGTTCATCTTCACACGGTCTTCCGCCGCCAATCGACGCGCCTGAGTCTCCGCGACATCACCGGCGACCACCGGCTCCGGTTGGCCGAGTCCATAATCACGAAAGACCTGACGCACACGCGTTGCTGCCGCCGCCGCCAGACGCGACTTGCCCGCATGGACCGACATCCCATTGCGGAATTTCACCACGATCCACCCCGGTGGGGCCTGCGGACTGATCCGGACATCGGCCGATTTGATCACCGGACGCAACGGTTGATAGCCGGGGACCGATTTCAGCGGATCACGTCCCGCCGTTGCTCGCGTCGTCAGCACAAACGACAATGCCATCGCTGCAACGCAGCCTGTCGTCAGGCGCTTCACGCCGACCTCCGTTTCGTGCCCGTCGTCCGATCGACCGAAACGGGCTTGGGATCCTTCGGGCTCAACTTGCCGACACGCTGAAAGTGAGGACTCAACCGCGGTCGGGATCAAGAGTCACACAAGACCGTGAGTACACGAGTGCCGCGTCCGATCAAGCGCCTGTCACGAGATCGCCTGACCGCGACCGGATCACACCTAGCAATATACCACTTACTCGAAATCTGTCAATGGGTTAACAAGAACCCACGGAAGACGAGAACCGTGAAAAGGGCGCGCCACGCACCCACGGCTTGGGAATGCCAAAAGCAGCAACCACAAAGGATGTGCTAGTATGTACTTGCGAGGACCGAGAGACCCTCTGGGGCCAGTCTTGCGTGGCTTGTGTCAGGACTCATCTCGTCGCAGTAGTACCATTGGACGAGATACCTGTGGCGATTTCCTCCAGCAATATCAGCACCAACTGCTTATACGCCCAAGCAACCATGAAGTTCGAGTTGCGCCGAAGTAGGGATGTTCGTCTGACGGCGCTCAACTGCTCCTGAACCCGTGAGCATTGCCATTGAGTCCGTCCCAGCGTCGTCCTATCGTATTATACGAGAATGAATTGCACGCGAATGTCAATACCAATCTGCGTTTTATGAGAAAAATTTACATTTTCGTATACTATTTGCGTATTCGGCTCGGAAGGGTTGCGGGAATGAAAAGGTGAAGATCAGCGCCCTTGAAGAATATGGACTCCGTTGCCTCCTCCGTCTGGGGCGGTGCCAGAACGGCAACTCGTTGACAATCAATGAGATTGCAGAGCAGGAGGGGCTGACGGTCGCGAATGCCCGTAAGCTCCTGATGATCCTGCGCGAGGCCGATTTGATCAAGAGCGTCCGGGGGCGATCTGGTGGATATGCCTTGAACGGGAATCCGACCGAGATTACCCTAGGCCGGATCTTCGAATCGCTCGGCAGCCGCATCTATGATGAGGCGTTCTGCCATCGTCACACCGGCGACTTGGTGATCTGCGTGAACTCCGGCGCCTGCTCGGTCCGTTCGCTGTGGGGCATTTTGGACGGACTCGTGTCAGGCATGCTGCACCGGATTCGCCTGTCCGATCTTCTGGGCAGCGATGGCGCGGTGACTTTCAACCTCCGGTCCCATTTGGAGGCAACGACGGAGCAACTGCTGCATCGTGAAACGACGACCGACGACGAGATTGTTCCGGTTGCACCCGTATAGTCGAGAGCGTATTCCCAAGCCGTTGTGAGCATCAACCAAGGAGCGCACACGCACTATGTCGACGAATCATCCCCCGTTCGCCTGCGAGAACATCCATGTCGCCATCGGCGACAAGGAAGTGGTCAAGGGCGTGTCCCTGACCATCAAGCCCGGCGAGATCCATGCCCTGATGGGTCCCAATGGCTCCGGCAAGAGCACCTTCGCCAATGCCCTGATGGGCCATCCCGCCTACACGCTGACCGCCGGACGCATCCAGATCGGCGGCGAGGATGTCACCGAGCTTGAGCCCCATGAGAAATCCCGCAAGGGGATGTTCCTCGCTTTCCAATATCCGGTGGCGGTCCCCGGCGTCACCGTCGCCAACTTCCTGCGCGCCGCGGTGAAGGCCCGCACGTCGAATGAGGCGGCGATGAAGGGATTCCGCAAGGCGCTGTTGGCGGAGTTCGAACGTCTCGAGATCGACCCCGCCTTCGCCACCCGCTATGTCAATGACGGTTTCTCCGGCGGCGAGAAGAAGCGTCTGGAGATTCTGCAGATGGCAATGCTCAAGCCGAAGATCGCGCTTCTGGATGAGACCGACTCCGGGCTGGACATCGACGCGTTGCAGATCGTCTCACGCGGCATCAACCGCGTCGTCGGCGATCACGTGGGGGTCCTGTTGGTCACCCACTACCAGCGCATCCTGAACTACGTCAAACCCCACGTCGTCCATGTCTTCATGGATGGCCGCATCGTGCGTTCCGGCGGCCCCGAGCTGGCGACCACGCTCGAAGCGAAGGGGTACGAATGGATCGAGAACGAAGTCAAGCAGACCGCGGCGGTGGCGTGAGAGACTGTCGATGGACGTGGCCAAGACACATACACACGACTTATGTCATCCCGAGTCCGCCGCGGCGGACGAGGGATCTGCTGTTTCTCTTGAAAGGTCTCCAAGTGGAAAAGCAGATCCCTCGCTTCACCCGGCCCTTCGGGCCGTGCTCCACTCGGGATGACATTGGGAGTCCTCTCGTGGCTGTGCGCTGAACTCCAACCATGAGGACAAGGGGCTTCAGCCCCTTGCGGGTGGAACGAAGAAGGAAAACAGATGAGCGACCCAACTCAGACCAACAACGGCACATCGACCAAGCCGCAACTGAACATCCGCGAGGACTATCAGTCCCGCTATGGCTTCGCCGACCCCGAGGAGTATTTTCTCAAGGCCCCCAAGGGGATCAACCATGAAATCGTGGAGATGATCTCGCAAATGAAGAAGGAACCCGACTGGATGCGGCAGTTCCGCCATGCCGCCCTCGATACCTTCCTGGCCAAGCCGATGCCAACCTGGGGCGACACCGACCTGCTCAATTCCATCGATTTCGCTGATATCCATTACTTCCTCAAATCGACGGAGGGGGGATCGGAGAAGTCGTGGGACGATGTCCCCGACAAGATCAAGCGTACCTTCGACCGGCTGGGAATCCCGGAGGCGGAGCAGCGCTTTCTGGGCGGCGTCTCTGCACAGTACGAGTCGGAAGTGGTCTACCACTCATTGCGCGAGGATCTGACCAAACAGGGGATCATCTTCCTCGACATGGACTCCGGCCTGCGCGAGCATGAAGAGCTCGTGCGCCGCTACTTCGCCACCGTGATTCCAGCGGCCGACAACAAATTCGCCGCCCTCAACTCGTCGGTCTGGTCGGGCGGCTCGTTCATCTATGTTCCCCCCGGCGCCGACGTGAAGATCCCCTTGCAGGCCTACTTCCGCATCAATGCCCGCAACATGGGGCAGTTTGAGCGCACCTTGATCATCGCCGATCGGGGCTCGCGCGTGCACTACATCGAGGGGTGCACCGCGCCGACCTACTCCTCCGACTCGCTGCATTCGGCCGTCGTGGAGTTGATCGCTCATGAGGGGGCCTACATCCGTTACACGACGATCCAGAACTGGTCGAACAACGTCTTCAATCTGGTTACCAAGCGCGCCATGGCGCACACGGATGCCACGGTCGAATGGGTCGATGCCAATCTCGGCTCCAAGTTGACGATGAAGTTCCCCTGTGTCTACCTCGTCGGTGAACGCGCCAAGGCCGAGATTCTCTCGGTCGCCTTCGCCGGCGATGGGCAGCATCAGGACGCGGGCGCCAAGGTGATCCACGCCGCCCCCAACACCACCTCGCGGATCACCTCGAAGTCGATCTCCAAGGGGGGCGGACGCGCCTCGTACCGCGGCATGGTGAAGGCCTATCCCAATGCCGTCAACTGCAAGGTTTCGGTCGAGTGCGATGCGCTCCTGCTCGATGAGAATTCCCGCTCCGACACCTATCCGACGATGGAGATCGCCGCCGAGGATGTCCGCGTCGAGCATGAGGCGCGTGTCTCCAAGATCGCCGAGGAACAGGTCTTCTATCTGCAGAGCCGCGGCCTCTCCGATGATGAGGCGCGCATGCTGATCGTCAATGGCTTCTTCGAGCCGTTCGTCAAGGAACTGCCGATGGAGTACGCCGTCGAAATGAACCGTCTCATCGAACTCGAAATGGAAGGATCGGTCGGTTGATGCCTCCCGCCGCCGCCATGCCATCGAAAGCGAGCACCGGTCCGGCGCCGATGTCCTTGCCGCCGCATCTCGCCGCGGTTGCGGCTCTCTATCGCGAGCCCGATTGGCTGCTGGCGCATCGACGTCAGTCGCTGGCGGTCTACGGACAGACGCCGCTCCCCGATCGGGTGACGCATCTGTGGCGCTACACCGACCCGGCCGTATTCGCTGTCGGTGATGCCAGTCCGATCCCGGTGCCGCCCGCATCGGGAACACCCCGTGAATTCCCGGATGTCTTGGCCGCAGGACTGCGCAGCGAAGCGCTGGCCGCCGCGGTCTATGTCCGCGATGGCCTGGTTTGGAAGATCGCCCTCGATCAATCGCTGGTCGATCGCGGTGTCCTGGTCCAAGACCTCCATGCCGCCGCCATCGAACACCCCGACTTGGTGCAGGAACACCTCGGATCACTGGTCGGGCCGGATTTCGGCCGGCTCGAGGCCTTCGCCAATGCCTTGTGGACCGGAGGGCTGTTGATCTATGTCCCGCGCGGGGTCGAGATCGACCGACCGATGCACATTGTCACGGCACAGCCGGTCGGTGGGTCGGCGCGGGCGGGACGGCTCCTGGTGATTGTCGAGGAACAGGCATCCCTGATCTTGATCGACGAGTACGGCGAAGGCACGAACGGTTCCGGTGAATCTGTTTTCACCAACATGCTGGTCGAACTGGCCGTCGGACCGGCGGCCCGTCTCAAGTATGCCCCGATTCAGAATTGGAACCAACAGACCGTGTCCCACCTGACCCAACGTGCCCGTCTCGACGCCGATGCCCAGTTGGAGACCGTGTTGACCGCGATCGGCGCGAGCGTCTCCAAAGTCGATTGCGGCGCTCTGCTGGCCGGTCCCGGCGCCGAGAGCAACATCTTCGGGCTGGCGATCGCCGATGGCAGCCAACACTATGATCATCACACCGTGCACCATCATCTGGCCGGGAAGACCCGCAGCGATCTGCACTTCAAGGTCGCCCTGCGCGAACGCGCCGAATCGGTCTACACCGGCCTGATCCGCATCGAGGACAAGGCCGCCTACTGCGAGGCCTACCAGGAGAACCGCAACTTGATCCTGTCACCGCAGGCGAAGGCGGAGACGATCCCGGAGCTGGAAATCCTCAACAACGAGGTCCGCTGCACCCACGGCGCCACTGTCGGCAAGATCGATCCGCAGGAGATCTTCTATCTCGAATCGCGCGGTCTCGACAGCACCGAAGCGGTGCGATTGATCGTCGCCGGATTTGTCGGACCGATCATCGACCATCTGCCGTCGACCGCGCAGGATCGGCTGCGCGACGTTATCGTCCGTCGTCTGGAGGGGAGATAGTGATGGCTGACTTCGTCCGCGTCGCCCGAATAACCGACATCCCATCCGATTCGGCGCGTGTTTTCACGGTTCGAGGCCGACGACTGGCGCTGTGCCATGTCGATGGCACGATCTATGCCGTCGATGACACCTGCACCCATGATGGCGGGCCGCTCGGCGAAGGTCGCTTGGACAATCACGCCATCGAATGCCCACGCCATGGCGCCCGCTTTGATGTCCGCACCGGCGCGGTCGTGCAAATGCCCGCGGTCTTTCCCATTCGTACCTATCCCACCCGGATCGAAAACGGCGAGATCGCCGTCGATCTGGGCGATGGTGCCGTATGAACCCGACCGTTGTCGCAGCTCCCGTGGAATCCGCTGCCGCCGACATCGATGTTGTCCGCGTGCGCGCCGACTTCCCGATTCTCAAGCGGACCATCCACGGCAGCCCGTTGATCTACCTGGACAGCGCCGCGACCACGCAGAAGCCGGAGTGCGTGATCAACGCGATCAGCGAGCACTATCGCCGCACCAATGCCAATGTCCATCGCGGCATCTATGCTCTCTCGGCGCAGGCCACTGATCTATATGAAGGCGCCCGGGCCAGGGTCGCCTCGTTCATCGGCGCCGGCTCGCCCGAGGAGATCGTCTTCACCCGCAACACCACCGAATCGCTCAACCTGATCGCCTCTGCCTGGGGCGCCGCCCATCTGAAGCCGGGTGATGAGATTCTCCTGACGGAGATGGAGCATCACAGCAATCTCGTCCCCTGGTTCTTGGTCGCCAAGAGGACCGGCGCGGTCATCCGTTATCTCCCGATCGGCGACGACGGCACCCTCCTTCTCGATCGCTGGGAGGAGCGTTTCACCGAGCGGACACGCATCGTGTCGGTGACCCATGTTTCCAACGTCCTGGGCGTGATCAATCCGATCGCGGAGATCGCCGCACGGGCCCACCGTGGCGGGGCGATCATGGTTGTCGATGGCGCCCAAGGCGTTCCCCATACGACCGTCGATGTCACCGCTCTCGGCGCCGATTTCCTCGCCTTCTCCGCCCACAAGATGCTCGGGCCGACCGGTGTCGGCGTGCTCTATGGCCGTCGCGAGCTCCTGGACGCAATGGAGCCACATCTCGGCGGCGGCGACATGATCCGTACCGTCACCTTCAACGGCGCCACGTGGAATGATCTTCCGTGGAAGTTCGAGGCCGGGACCCCCGATGTCGCCGGTGTGATCGGTCTGGGTGCCGCCGTCGACTATCTGGCGGCGTTGGGGATGGACGCCGTCCGGCGTCACGAGATTTCCCTGACCCGCTATGCGTTAGAGCGGCTGCGTGAGTTGGAGACCATCGAAGTCTATGGGCCGGCCGATCCTGCGCGACGCGCCGGCGTCATCGCCTTCAATGACCGCCAGATTCACCCGCACGATCTGGCCACGGTCCTCGACCGTCGCGGCATCGCCATCCGCGCCGGGCATCATTGCGCCCAGCCGCTCTTGGAACGCCTCGGTCGGAGTGCCACGGCCCGTGCCAGTTTCTACGTGTACAATGATCGGCAGGACGTCGACCAGTTCATCACCGGGCTGGTCGTGGCCGAGAAGTTCTTCGGAAGGCGATTATGATACTCGACGTGGCTTGCCCCCCCTCTAACTCCCCCCGTCGACGGGGGGAGGACTTGCTCCCTCCCCCTGGACGGGCAGGGCTGGTCTTTATCATCTTCCGATGGCTGACACGTGCTCCCTCCCCGTGGACGGGGAGGGCTGGGGTGGGGGAGTAGTCTACAGGACCCACTGTTATGAACACACCCGAGCATACACACGACGTCGAACTCGACGCGCTCTATCGCGACACCGTGCTCGATCACTTCCGGGCGCCGCGCGGCCACAAGGTGCTTGACCGCATCGATCTGGTTCGCGAGGGACACAACCCCGTCTGCGGCGATCGCCTCACGATGTCGGTGAAGCTCGCCGGCAACGCCATCGAGGATGTGGCGGTGCACTGCAAAGGGTGCGCCATCTCGGTCGCCTCCGCCTCGATGCTGGCCGAGATGCTCCCCGGCATGTCGATCCAGGAGGCGCAACGCCTGGCGGAGGCGTTCCGTCAGATGATGCACGGCCAGCCGCCTCCGTCCGATCTCGACATCGGCGATCTCGACGCGCTCGAAGGGGTGAAGAACTTTCCGGTCCGGGTCAAGTGCGCGCTCCTGGCTTGGATGACTCTGATCGACGCCCTCAGGGCGGCAGAGTCCGGCACGAACTCCACCACGGGGATTACCAACTTGGAGCAACCGGGGAATTAGTGCATGCTGGTCAATCAGGACATCGTCATGGGGGCGCTCAAGGAGGTGCAGGATCCCGAGCTGCGTCTCAGCGTCGTCGAATTGGGGCTGATCTATGGCGTCGACGTGGAAAACGAGGGCCGGAATATCGAGGTGCGGATGACGCTCACCAGTCCCGGCTGTCCCTATGGACCGCAGTTGGTCCATGAGGTCCGTGATGCGGTCAGCGCCCTTCCCGGCGTCGACACCGCCGACGTCCGCGTGGTCTGGGACCCGCCCTGGGACCCGCGCACCATGACCTCCGATGAAATCAAGGACAAGTTGGGGATTTGGTGAAACGTGTTGCCTCGTAACCTCTCCCTCCGGCTTGTCCCGAGTGAAGTCGAGGGGGAGAGGTCGATCCGCCGCAGGCGGATCGGCTTGCCCTGAGCGGAGCTGAAGGGGTGAGGGAGTTCTTTCGCCTGCTTATTTTGTTGGAAGCCCTGAAAACAATTGGGAGGACATAAGACTATGAGTATGGCTCCCTTCTATACCACCGATGACATCCGCCGCCTGCTGCAGGCGATGCGCGATGAATTGACCTGGGTCGGCATCAAAGAACTGCGGACCGCCGATGACGTGGAGAACGCCTTTCGTGACACGACGGGCACGGTGCTGCTGGTTGTGAATTCCGTCTGCGGCTGTGCCGCGGGGAATGCCCGACCCGGAGTGGCGTTGGCGCTGCAAAACCAGCGCATACCCGACCGGCTTTATACCGTTTTTGCCGGTCAGGATGTCGATGCCACAATGCGCGCCCGCGCCTTCATGCCCGAGCAGCCGCCCTCCTCGCCGTCGTTCCTTCTCTTTCGCGATGGGAAACTGATCTGGTACATGCACCGTCACCTCATCGAAGGACGCGATGCGCAGGCGGTCGCTGCCGATCTGATCGCCGCCTTCAATGAGCACTGTTCGGCGCCGGGACCGTCGGTGTCCCCGGACATCTTCGCGCAATCGCCGACAGGCCGCTTCTGCGGCTCGCGCATCCCCATGTCGTGATCGCCGGGCACGTCTGATCTTGTTCGAATTGGGTCAGGACAGGCACAGGGGCCTGCCCCTACGGCTGTCTCACCACGTGTTCGTAGGGGCGGCCCTGTGTGGCCGCCCTCCTGTTCTTCACCGCCCGCGTATAACGCCGCGGGAAGACGAAGATCGCCAGCCAGAGCAGGATCGGCACGAACTGCTCGGCGATGATCGAGATCACGCCGCGATTGCCGATGAAATGCCAGATCGGGATAAACGGCGTCAGTCGATCCCCACTCCAATAGGGAAACTGGTTGCTGCCCTCAACGAAACCGCTGAAGAGCTGCAATAGTATCATGAACACGAAGAACGCCTGCAGCAGAATCGCGCCGGTCAGCCACCGCAGCAACCGCCGCCACCAGGTCCACCCCGGAATCGCCAGCGCCAGCGCCGCCAGCGTCACATGGCCGTACCCATACGGCGCGGGATCGACTCCCATTCGCACCCGGTACCACTCACCGTCTTTCTTCGATTGAATGATGAGAACGAATCGTATCAGCGTGCTGTCGAAGTACGTCCTCTCAACATGCGTGCGGTCCACCGTCAGCAGGGGAACGAGCGGCGCCGCCCACGCGCCCACGTGACGATGGTAAGCCGGTCGAATCGCGATCCACACCGCCACAGACGCGATGTACCCCACGATCAAGCTAAGCCAGAACCGGCGGAACCTCGGCGTTCCCCCTGCGGTCATCGCGGCTGTCCCACCAGAGAAAGACCCCCATCGTCAATACGATGACAAACGTCTGCCCGACGATGATGTGGGCGAAATCAAACCATGATCCCCCCGCCATCGCCGCCAAATACAGACCGCAGACGCGGATCTGGTTGATCAGGAAGATCGCGACCACGCCGATGCCAAGCCCGGCGAGCTTCCGCTTCCACGGCACCGCCGATGCCAGCACCGCCGCCAGATACAGCCCCGCCGCCTCGAGGCCATTGCAGCCGAATTCCACGGTCAACGCGGTCCCATTCACGCTCAAGCTTGCCCCGGCACCCTGCACCTGCGCGCCGGACAACTTGAAGATCCCGCCCGCAACGATGGATACCAGACTTGTGTACGGTCGCCATACATGTTCCAGGAGCCACTCGACATTCAAGCTCCAGAACCACACGCCGGCGATGATCGCAAACACACCGACCGCCCGTATGGCCCGCCACGGCATCGACCACCGCCGTCTGGCCGGGGCGGAGACCGACTTGCTTGTCCGTCTCTGATTCATCAGGTCCACGCCCCGGTAATCTGCATCATTGACCACTATCGCTGCAAATCAGACGGCAAACAAGGGGCTTGAGCCCCTTGTTCACCGCTCCAATGGCGATTCTCTCGTTCCATGCCAGTCGGGTTATGGGGCAGGCACGCCGTCCTGCCCCTACCATTGAACGACAACGCGTTCGTAGGGGCGGCCCCATGTGGCTGCCCTATGTCCCGCATCACGCCGGCACCAGCACCCGCCGCCGCCGCACGAAGGTCCAGACCACCCCCGCCGTCAGCAGCACCATCAGGATGATCAGCCCCCATTCGGTGAGGGTGGGGACGGCATCATTGACTTCGCCGCGACCGTTGGTGACGGCCGCTAACCAGAGTGAACTGTCCGCCGGGGTCGCATCCGGACCGGTGAAGGTGAAGTCATACGTCACCTTCCAGCCCCCTGGGATCGCCACGGTGTCGGAGAAGTTCGAGGGTGTAAACACGTTGCCGCCTGGGATCGTGGGAAAGTCCAGATGAGGATTCGCGTCTCCTGACACAGTCCAGAAGACGACCATTCCCGCTCGCAGCGCGTTCGTCTGTAGGGCCGCAGATGTGGAATCCTCGTAGACGGCCACATATAGAGTATCCATTGCCCAGTTTTTCTTCTTCGGGTCGGGGGGCGGAGCGTTGACACTTGTCATCTCACCTCTCACTCGCACCCGGAAGGTGTTTGCCGGAGGTGGAGGATCCCACTCGAGTTCTGTTTCGGTCGAATCAGAGTTCGCCCCCTGTGTCGAATCAAGCAGCGCTCCCTTGTAGCTCCACCACCATCCGTTGCCCCACCCGCACACGTGCGTCCGCCACCTCGTTCGCGCACGGGCGTGCGCATAGGCCTCGCTGTGGTGCGGGCTGTCATCGTGGCTGTAGCAGGTCCTCTCCGATGTGGCACCTGTGTTGCTTTCCGATGCGGTGCAGTTCTGTTCGTTTGCCTGAGTGTGGACGCGCACGGACGTTGAACGCCATCCGGCCGATGCCCTGGAGGACGCCCAACCGTCCGTCGCCGCCAGCGTGCCGAGGATGAAGCCGCCCACGAGCAAGACCAATAACACTTTCTTCATGTCCTCTTCCTCCCCTCTCTACCTTGAACATCCCTGTTGCTTCACCATGCCAAGCAACGCAAGAAGCACGACGACCGCGGCGGTCCCCGGGGAGGCTCCTGACTCAATAGCAGGACGGGGGTGCAACCATCCGTGCGCGGATGGAAGCACCCCGCCCACTCCGCCCGTCTGGGCCGCGCGGCGCCACGGGGTACGGCAAACCGAATCCCCGCGAGAACCCCCAACACCGAGGCGTTCGCCCACGCCACCAGAAAGGCGACAAGAACATATCCGAATAAACTACCGATCTGATGGACCAACGACCAGTCGCCCCCGGCGCCGCCCAGCAATCCCCGGTGAAAGCCGAGAGGACCCATCGCGAGCTCGGCTCCGACCCACATCAGTCCCAAGAAGAGCGGATGGAAGCCGATGCGACGTGTCAGCCATGTACCCAAACCGGCATAGGTGGCGGGAACGGCGACAATAAGGAGTGATGTCAGAAGGGGAGAGAGCGGACATGGTGCAATCGCGGTGCCAAAGACAAGCAGACAGGATCCCCAAATCCCGCCGTAAAGGACGGCACCGACACGGTCCAGCGTCCGAATGGCCAGGAAGAGCGGCAGCGGACTGAGCCAGGCCAGCCATGGCAGTGCGTCGGCGCCCGTCGAAGCCAGCAACCAGGCGCCGATCGACAGTACGGCTGCCATCGCGGCCACGCTGAGCGCCGCGTGCATACCACTCCTGTTGCGACCTCTATGGTACGACATGCTGGTTCAAGGCCGCTCTTTCCGGCCGCCCACGGAGACACATGTGCAATCCTGCCGGCGTCGAGAAACGCCAGACGGCACATCGATGTCTACTGTCGAACGCGCGGTGGGGGGATGAGGGCGCGTCAGCGCCTCAACGTGCAGGGAACCCGGCGGACATTTCTACCGGCAAAATGTCACTGTTTTTCGATCAGCCGTCGGATCTGACGGGGGGTCAGGTCAAACTGCCGCGCCAGCTCGCGCCCGTTCAACCCATTGAACAGCGAGCGAATCGTGGCATTGCGCCACGTGCGCACCCAGCGTTTGCCGGTCACGTATTTCCCGGCGGCGAGATCGACAAATGCCCGTGTCAACTCCTCAATCTGCACGGCCGAAAAGCCCGGCAGCCGACGGGCTAGTTCCTGCTCGATCTCCGCAGGAGTCAGAGCGTCGCCCATGTCTTTCCCCTCCCGCTGCGGAGAGATGCTGGGAGCCGAGGAGGGCCGGTGTGAGGAAGACAATCACATCCTGTCCGGCATGCACACCACGCAACTTCTCCGCCAGCGAAGACATACGCCAAAGGCGCCGGTGAGGGCCAATCTCCGCACCTGTCCATCGCGCCGGAGCGGAGACCGTGGAGTCTTTCCACCACAAAACCTACACGGCTCTGTTCGGGTGTCAACTGTTTTCTGCAAGAGATTACGGTGATTACCAGCGACAGGAAATACGGACCGTTGCGCAGCGTGTCTGGAGGGACCATAAGGCCATTACAGCCAATCCACAATACTATCCCATTTCCACTATCGCGCTCACCGGTGCAGTAAACAACAAGGCCCGCATCGCCTTACGATGCGGGCCTCACGCAACAGTGTCGATCGTCCCGTTCGAGATTGGCTCGTCAGTCAATCCGACGTAAACGCCGTCGCCACTTGCGACAACTGCGACCAGTTGGGCACTTCGTCCGCCGTCTTGATTGCGAAGTAGTAACGTGTGTTCGGCTTCAGGCCCGTGACCGTGTATCTCTCATTGCCACCCGGCTGTTGGAGTACCGGGAGAATGGCCGCTTGGAAGCTGGCGTCCCAGTTGGCTTCCGTAATCGACGCCTGGTTGTAACGGATATCGTAGGTCGTCGCCTGGCCCAAAGTGCCGTCGTCGCCGGGAGTCAGCCAAGTCAGTGTCACCGAGTTCCGGGTGGAATCCGCGACGTTGAGGAACAGGATCCTGATCGGAGGAACTGTGTCCGGCGCCACCAGCGTTGTGCAACTGACCAGGTTTGAGATCCCGGACATGTTGGCCACCTCGTCGAGCGTGCGCACGGCAAAATAGTACAGGGTCGAACCCTGGAGGTTGCGGACCGTGAATTCCTCGGCGGACCCGGCCGCTTTCGGTTTTGGGCGTCCCCCGATCTTGGTCGTCTCCCGCAGCCAGTTCCCCTCGGTGATCGGAATGGTCGAATAGCGGACATCGTACTGGAATGCCGTGCCCTCGTCGCCATCGTCTCCCGGTGCCGTCCACCCCAGGCGAGCGGTGCCGAACGTGAAATCCAATATGGTCAAGTCCACGATCGGCGCCGGTGGTACTTGTTCGCGGATGAGCGTGCGGGTGCTCACCACATTGGAAATCTGCGACCAGTTGTTGGCCTCATCCGCGACGCGCAGGGAGAAGTAGTACCGCGTCGTGTCGCGCAAACCGGTCACGACCAGTGACTCGGGCTGACCCGCCGCCTTCGGACGGGTGAAGTGGATCGCCTCAGCGGCCGAGCCGAAATTCGATTCCGTAATCAACCCGATAGAGAAGCGGCAATCGACGCTGTCGGGCGCGCCGGTGGTGCTGTCATCGCCGACCTCCGTCCACACCAACGTGACGGTGAAGGGCGTGGAGTCCGCAACGGCCAGATTGGTCACACGCGCGGGCGGGGTCTCGTCCGGGGGCAGCTCGGTCTGTTGTGATACGACGTTCGACAAAGGCGACAGATTGCCGGCCCGGTCGACGGCTTTGATCGCGAAGTAATACAGGGTGTTGGCATTCAGGCCGCTGACCGTGAAATTGTCCGGCTTCCCGGATGGCTCGGGTTTGCGGACTCCCGTGGCGCGTGCGGCCTTGCCGAAACTGGCCTCCGTGATCGGTGTCAGCGAGTAGCGAATGTCGTAATGGTCCGCTGTTCCGGTCAGACTATCATCACCGACCGCTGTCCACAAAAGCCCGACGGTGAACGATGTCGGCCCACCCGCCACCAGATTCTCAATTGCCGCCGGCGGTATCGGGTCCGGGTTCACAACTTTCTTGTCCTCGCTGCAGGCCAGCCCCAAGCCGGCCAAGGCCAGCACCATCAGTGCGCGCATCGCCAGTTTCATCTTGCTACCCACCTCGAAAATGGATCAAAAAGCGTCCCGGCCCACTCCCAGGCCCGAACTGTAATATTAGGCACGCCCCCCTCGGTCAGACAAGCGAAAACGACTCGGCGACCCGAACGGAGAGCCCTCCCGCCACCTGAATACCGCCCAACCCCGCACTTCTTCCCGGAAATTGACAAGTTTCAGAGATCCGCGCCCGTTCAGCAACGGCATGCTCGGATCGGAGCCTGTCGTGCTCATCTTGTCAAAGGTAGATCATTGTGCGGAGTGTCCCATTGGCGACCCGCGCCGACCTGATAACGCGTTATCTATCAATGGGTTGACTTTCAGTCTCTGTCGTCGTCGTGAGCTTTGACGGGCACTCCATGAATCTTCGACCTGCCGGTGGCGCACCTCAACGGTGACCTGTGTGCGACTCTGGACTATATTCCCCCGCCATGAGGTCCCGAACATGATCGTGGAAGACTACAGCGACCATTCCGTCCCGGCGGGAGTGGAACACAAGGCGCCGACCGTGTACGGGGGGAAATTCGTCCACATTACCGGTCCCCATGAGGAATTCCTCGTCCTGTCCCCGGTGGAGTTGACGGAGTATCATGCGCACATCGTCCAGAGGTTCAGCCGTCGACGGCGCGACATCTCCAGCATTTCCAGTCCCTCCGGAAACGACGTGCGTTTCGGCACGCCGGGGTGGAGGATCAAGGGCGGCGGTTGGTTTCGCCTCGATCACGCCGCCGGCGTGATGCATCTCTGGGGTGCATCCAAGGCCTACGGCAAATTCGACGGGGCGTACTTGCGGAAGACGCTCGCGACCACTGATGGGTGGGAGCATGTCACGGTGCGCTTGGCCGAGCCGGAGTAGCCATGTCCACCGCTGACGCGAAACGGCCGCATTGCGCCGCTTGCGGCTCGACGAGAACATCCCTCCTCACAACCCTGCCGCTCTACATCCGTGATGGGGAGATTCGGACGGACCTTCGTCGCTGTGATGATTGCGCTACCATCTGGCGCGACACGGACTTCAACGAGGTGATCCGTCAAGGTCATTTCGATGTTGCCAGCTACACCGATCCATCGCGGGAGGCGCAATGGCGCCACCAGCGCCTCGGTTTCCTGGCCTGGATCCTGCAATTGGCTCACGCCCAGCCGACAGTGCCGTCCACCGGCGCACGACTCTGCGATGTCGGGTGTGCGTTCGGCTCCTTGCTGGAACTGGCGGCCGCGCGCGGTGACATTGTCACGGGAGTCGAGATCGTCGATTCCCTTCGATCACATGTGCGGGCACTGAACTACACTGTCCACCGTTCGATCGATGACGTCCCCTTGACCCCGCCCTTTGACATCATCTCCACGATCGACAACTTCTACTACCTTAATGATCCGGCCGCAACCCTTCGCGCGTTCCATGCCCGCTTGGCCGCCCATGGTGTCCTGGTTATGCGCATCGTCAATCGCACGCCGCTCCTGCGGTTGCGACAATGGTTGCGTCTTTCGATCACCGACGCCCTCGTCGGCGACGCGAAATACAACTTCAGTTATCGCGGCATTCTGTGCCTGCTGCGGGACACCGGATACGAGGTCATCTGCGTTCGCCAGCATGAGCGCGGTCGACGGGGGCAGCCATTCCGCAAGTGGTTGTATTACCGCCTGGCCCCCTTGGCCGGATGGCTCACGCGCCGCCAGCTCGGCCCAGGGCTCGCCCTGATCTGCCGCCCGGTTGAACGCTGACGACTTTAATGAGGTCCTCGTCACCTCCTGGCCGGGTCCTGTGATTGAACCGCCTCGATTTCCTCCCAGAGTTCCGCCGCCTCGGTGGAGTCGATCGCTTTGAGATGGTTGTAGTCGGCCGCAGCATCGCTCATCCGCCCCAGCTTCAGGTGGGCCACGCCACGGCATCGATGACTCTGCTTTTCGGGGACGTGTCGGAATTGTCACCGTGCCACGAGTCTTCCTCCCCGTGCCTCTTGGCTCGGTCAATCCGCAGCACACGTGTCTTTCGACCCGTGCGAACCGCCTCCGCAGATCGGAGGTTCACGGGTCCACGGACCCATGGCACCAGATGTCCACATCTCATCGAGGGTTATGACACCCATTGTGGTGCCCACCCGCAGGGCGGGATTCTTCGTGCGACTCACGTCGGTCCCACGGCCGGCTCCGTGGGCTATCCCCTTGTGCCTCTTCGGGGCTGACGGCGGGATTTGGGGTGACGTTTGATATTGTGGGATTTGGTCCCCTCCGGTGCCTGTGCCAAGGCGTGACGAATGACCTCGGTCATTGTTGCCACCGGAATGAAGGTGACCTTCTCCTTCACTTCGGCGGGGACATCGACGAGATCCTTCTCATTGTCGCGGGGGATCAAGACCGTGTGAATCTGGGCGCGATATGCCGCCAGTGATTTTTCCTTCAGACCGCCGATGGCCAACACCTGGCCGCGCAGGGTGACTTCGCCGGTCATCGACAGACGCGGCACGACCGGTCGTCCGGTGAAGACCGAGGCAATTGCGGTCGCCATCGTCACGCCCGCCGAGGGTCCATCCTTGGGTGTCGCCGCCGAGGGGACATGCACATGCACGTCCGACTGGGCGAACACGTCCGGTTCCAGCCCTAAGAGACGATAGTTGGAGCGCACCCACGAGAACGCCGCCTGTACCGATTCGCCCATCACCTCGCCGAGTGAGCCGGTGTAGGTCAGCACCTTCTTGCCCGGCATCTTAGTGGCCTCGACAAAAATGATGTCGCCGCCCGCCGCAGTCCACGCCAGCCCCGGCACCACGCCGATTTGCGCCGCGCGCGAAATCACCTCCGGGACGAACTTGTGCGGCCCGAGGTATTCGGGGATGTCATTGATCGACACCGTCGTCTTGGCGCGCTTCCCCGAGGCCACCTCGCGCGCCACCTTGCGGCAGATCGTCGCGATCTCGCGGTTGAGGTTGCGCACCCCCGACTCGCGCGTGTAGTCGCGCATGATGTGCGCCAGCGCTTCATCGGTGATCGACAACTGCGTCCGCTTCAGCCCGTGGTTCTCCAGCTCCCGCGGCAGCAAGTAGCGCTTGGCGATCTGAATCTTCTCCAGATCGGTGTACCCCGGCATCTCGATCGTCTCCATCCGGTCGCGCAGCACCGCCGGAATCGGATGCAGCAGATTCGCCGTGGTGATGAACATCACCGCCGACAGATCGAAGCCGACGTCGAGATAGTGATCCGAGAAGGCGTTGTTCTGCTCCGGGTCGAGCACCTCCAGGAGCGCCGAGGCCGGGTCGCCACGGAAATCGGCGCCGAGCTTGTCGATCTCATCGAGCATGAACACCGGATTCTTCACAGCGGCGCGGCGCAATCCCTGAATGACCCGTCCCGGCAGGGCGCCGATGTACGTGCGCCGGTGCCCGCGGATCTCCGCCTCGTCGCGCATCCCGCCCAATGACACCCGCTCGAACTTCCGTCCCATTGCCCGCGCAATCGACCGTCCCAGCGATGTCTTCCCCACTCCCGGCGGGCCGACGAAGCAGAGGATCGGACCCTTCACCGAGTCTTTCAGCTTGCGCACCGCCAGAAACTCGAGAATGCGGTCTTTGACCTTCTCCAGCCCGTAGTGGTCTTCGTCCAGCACCTGCTGCGCGTGCGGAATGTCGAGGTTGTCGTCGGTCTTCTTGTCCCATGGCAACGACACCAGCCAATCGAGGTACGTGCGGCTCACCATGTACTCGGCCGAGGCGGTGTTCATCTTCTCCAGACGGTCGACTTCCTTGTCCGCCGTCTCCCTGGCCTGATCGGTCATGTGGGCTTCGTCGATCTTGCGACGGAACTCGGCGATGTCCTGCGCGTGATCGTCGGTCTCGCCCAATTCCTTCTGGATCGCCTTCAATTGCTCGCGCAGGATGTATTCCTTCTGCATCCGTCCCATCTCGGTCGCCGCCTGCGACTGGATCTTGCGGGACAATTCGAGGACTTCGACCTCCTTGTTGAGCAAATCGACGACCTTGTCCAGGCGCGCGCGGATCTCGAAGGTCTCCAGCACGTCCTGCTTCTGCGCGTGGGCCACATTAAGGTTGGCGGCGATCAAGTCGGCGAGCTTCCCCGGTTCCTCGGTGTTCATCGCCGTCACCTGCACTTCTTCCGACAGGTAGGGTGACAGCTCCACCGCCTTCTTGAGCAGCTCCAGCGCGTTGCGCACCGTCGCCTCGATCGGCACCGAGCGCGCCGTGTCGTCCTCGTGGGTTTCGACTTTGGCGACAACAAAGGGGGAGGTACGGATGATCTCGCGCACCGTGAACCGGATCATCCCCTGCACGAGGCAGCGCACCGAACCGTCGGGGAAGCGCAACATCTTCAGAATCGAGCCGACCGTCCCGACTTGGTACAGTCCATCGGCGCCCGGATCATCCTGATCGGGGTTCTTCTGGGCAATCAGACCGACCAGCCGTCCGCGCATCAGGGTCTGATCGATCAACCGCGCGTACTTCTGCTCCGTGACCAGAAGCGGCACCACCATGGCGGGGAAGACCACCGTCCCCTTGGTGGGAAGGAGCGCCAGTTGCTCCAACTCAGGAGTGGCTGTCGTCGTCTGCGGTTTCTCCGCCGCCGGTACCGTGGGTGTTTCCGTTGCCGTCACGTTGCCCGCCTCATTCGTATGGTATCCGCCGTCGCCGGTTGTCATCCCGGGCGACTTGTCCCGAGCGAAGTCGGGGGAAGCGAAGGATCTGCTGTTTGTTCTACTCTTCCTGCACGACAATCTCGCGCGCCGCACCCGCTTGCGGCGTCGACTTGGCGATCGTGATCTCCAGAAGCCCGTTCTTGTAGGCGGCCTTCACCCGTTCCGGATCGACACGGTCGGGCAATTGGATGTTGCGCTCAAACCGTCCGGTGGCGATCTCCAGATTGCGGAAGCAGCAACCATCCCCGATCGGCACCGCCTGGCGTTCCCCTTTCACCGTGAGGACACCATCGGCCAGTGTCACGGAGATGTCCGACAGTCTGACACCGGCCAATTCCACCAGCACCACGACCTCGTCGTCGCTCTCCCAGACGTCGGTGAACGGCCGCCACATCCGGTTGGACGTCGGCATTTTGCGCCAGCTCGCCAGTTGATTGAACAACAGATCCATCTCCTCCTGGATCTGCCGCACATCCTGGATCAGGTCCTTCTTGAATTCGGCCATGCTCATGGCAGTGACTCCATTGCGACGATTCTCCTTCGGCTTGCGCGACGCCTCAGTTCTTATTGACATTCAGAATACGTACCCGCCCGGTCCCGGAACAGCCGCTTTTCCATACCCCTTTACCCGAATGCCTCTCTCTTAGTTTCGGCTGTCGCCGCAAGACCCGTTAACCGTTAGTGCCCCACCCGCAGGGTGGGAATGCCCCGAACCGACTGTGCCACGGGTCTTCAGACCCGTGCTGACGGGAACTACGCCCCCACCCGCGCCAGCGAATCGGCCAACAGGCGGGCCTCCGGGTGACGCCCCCCCGGCGGGGTCAACTGCTCATACCGGGAAAGGAAGCTCCGCGCCGCTGTGTAGTTCTGCCGCGCCACGGCGACCCGGGCGAGATTCAGGATCACCACCGCATTGCCCGGTTCGAGGCGTAGTGCCTCACTCAGTACGGCTTCGGCCTCCGGCAGGCGTTTCAATCCCAAGTAACAAAGACCGAGGCCATTGAGGTGGTTGGCGCGACGCGGCTGTAGACGCGCCAACGGCTCCAGGTATGGGAGCGCCGCCTGCCAATCACCCAGCTCCAGATTGATGACCCCGACCTGATACTGAAAGTCGATCTCATTCGGCTGGATGGCCAGCGCCCGCAGCGCGCAATCACGTGCCTCGCCGAACCGTCCCTGCCGCTGCAACGCCAAGGACAACCCATGCCATGCCGGGGCCATGGCCGAATCGCGCGCCACGACCCCACGGTACCACAGCTCCGATTGATCGAACTTCCCCATATAGTAGTAGCAGACCGCCACGCTCATGCGGTAACGCTGATTCTCTCCGGCAAAGAGCGCCTTCTGGTAGTGTTCGAGTGCGCTCTGATAGTCATTCCGGCGCCGGTAGTAATGGGCCATGATCTCATGCCCATATCCCGCGCGTGTGGGGTCGAGATCCAGAAGCGCCTCAAACCGTCGCCGCTCGGCATTGGCATCCACGGAGAATACCAGCCATAATCCGGTCGACAGGATGGCAATGGCGGCAGCGCTGCGGCGCAATGCTCCCTTGACATTTCCCGCCAGCCAGAGTGCCATCCCCACCAGTGCCGGGGCCGACAGCACGCAGAACAAGTCCCAATCACGCCCCCAGCCGAGCTGTGGCTCCAAGACGATGGCGGCCGCCAACGGTACACCGGCGGTCAGGCACCAAAGCAGGAGATCGGACGACCAAAGCGCCCCCCGCCGTAGCGATGTCGCCGGTGAGAGCCAACCGAGACCGGCCGTCGCGACAACAACACCGATCGCCGCGAGGAACGCCGGCGCCAGTAGTAGCCAGTGATTGACGAAGTCCAACAGATGCGGCAACGAGAAAAGGCCGTACTGATGCGGTGCCTTCGAGAATGGCGGCAGCACAAAGTGCGTTCCCTTAACACCCAGCCCTGCGACTTCATACTTGAGGAAGATCCCGAGGACCGTGCCGGCCACGATGAGCGCGATCACAAAGAAAGTCGTCAGCGATGCCCGCTGCCGGCCGGGTCGCCCGCGCGGACCGACCGCAAACAGCCAGAGCGTTGCCGGAATCAGCACGACCGCCATGATGTGCGACACCATCGCCACGACCCAAAACGCCATCACCCAACCGGCCGCGAGACGTCCTCGTCGATACGCCCACGCGGCCAGAGCCCAGAGCGTCAACGCCGTAAACACCGGCATGTACGACTCGATGTACCCGGCCATCAGTCGCACCGAGCCAAAAGTGAGCAGCCAGAAGACCGGTGAGCGCCCGTCTGTTCCCGTCTTCGGGACCAACCACCACAATCCGAGCGTCAGGAGAACCGCAAAGACAATCGATATGATCCGATAAGCGTCATACCCATCGATCGCCCAGGCCGAGGGCGCATAGCGCACCAGCGTGGCGGTCAGGAATGTCGGCAACATCTCCGATGGCGCCAGGGCCGCGCCTTCACTGGCTCCGTCGGCGCGCAACGTACCGTCGCCGAGGAACGCTTCCCGCGCATGCAAAAGCGATGCGAGCACGCCGACGGCGATCGCCAGCGCCACGCCGCCACGCCAGTCCGACAGCCAACGTCCCGAGGCCCATGATTTGTGGGGAAGGACACGGGGCAGCAGAACAAGCATGATCGCTGCAATCGCCGCACCGGCAAACGCCCAACGCACCGTCGGACCGACAAACGCCAGATGATTGAGCCCCCACAGCCGCTGATGGGGGAAGAACGCGGCCGAGGCAACGACGGCAAGCCATATTAGCAGCGCCACTAATGCGGCCCAGTAGTGATCTTGATGGCTCGCAGAATCGTTGCGATCGGTCATGAACCAGCTCGTCGTGCGCAGTCTGCTTCGATTGTTCGTCCGAAGAACCGGCGGGCACAGCCCGCCCTACTGGCTCCTTCAACTTCTCAAATAGAGGACAGGGGGCTTTCAGCCCCCTGCGACATTCGCATCTACTCCATGTTCACACATTGAACCGGAACAGCATGTAGTCGCCATCCTGGACGATGTATTCCTTCCCCTCCAAGCGCGTCTTCCCGGCCTTCTTGACCGCCGCGAATGATCCCAAGGTCAAGAGGTCTTCAACCGGGGTGACCTCGGCGCGGATGAAACCCTGCTCGAAATCCGAATGTATGACTCCCGCCGCCTCCGGTGCGCTGGCGCCGCGACGCACCGTCCAGGCCCGGACTTCTTTGGTCTCATCGCCGGTGAAGAACGTGATCAACCCCAGAAGCGTGTAGCAGGTGGCGATCATGCCATCGAGCGCCGATGTGCTCAGCCCGTAATCGGCCATGAACGCCGCCCGATCGTCCGGATCGAGCGTTGCCAGTTCCGCCTCCAGCTTGGCGCGCAGTGTCCTTACCAGCGCCTTCGGTCCTGGCTGCAACAGACCGGTCCACTCTTCATCAGAATGGGAGGAGCCGTCATCGGGAGCATTGATCAACGCCAGCACCGGCATTCCGGACAGGAAGGCGTATCCCCGCGTCAGACGCTGTTCGGTCGGCGTGAATGACACCGTGCGCACCGGCCGACCGGCCTCCAAGGCATGGCGACAGCGGACCAGCGCCTCGTATTCCACCTTGTTCTCATCGCGTCCCGATTCGATCTCCTTGCTCAGCCGTCCGAGACGTTTCTCCACGACCATCAGGTCGGCCAGGATCAACTCCTCATTGATGGCGCGCCAATCCGCCGCCGGATCGGCATTCTCGCCGAATTCACGCAGGGCGATCACGAGGGCGTCCAGCTCTCTCAATGCTGGTGGCAACAGCGCCACTTCACTGGCGTCGCCGGTCAACGGCGGAAAATCGAAGTACTCGATTTCGGCGTGGACCTTCCTGGGGGGGCCAAACAGAGCAAACAAGCGATCCAATCGCCCATCCGGGACCTTGACCATCGAGCGCCGAACCTCATCGCGCCCCAGATAGGCGTCGACATCGGCATGTGCCGCGGCCACGGCGTTGTAGACCGTCGTCTTCCCCGACCGCGGCTGGCCGATGACCCCGATCTTCAGCATTGGGCGTCCCCCCCTCTAACTCCCCCCGTCCACGGGGGGAGGACATTGCCCCCTCCCCGCAGGCGGGGAGGGCCGGGCTTGCCCTGAGCGACTTGTCCCGAGCGAAGCCGAGGGAAGTCGAAGGGGTGGGCGTATACCACTCAATTCCCCGACGTTGGCGGATCGGAGAAATACCGCCGCTCCGTCGTCGCACCCGGCGTGCAGTCCACACCGTAGATCTTGCACTGCCGTTGAATGATCGCCAGGTCGCCAAGCCCCACTTCGACCGCCCGACGCAGGGTGCGGCGCACCTGCTCGCGGATGTTCCCCATCTTGAATCGCTCTTTGATCGTCACCAGCGACAGCACCTCCGGGTCCTCGTGCAGCCCGGCAGGATCGTCCTTGGTCTGAAACCCCATCGTCCGCTGCGAGGCCACCACCCGCTCGGTGAACTCATTGATCTGTTGCGCCACTTTCAACTTCTTCGCCGCCAACTCGCCCAAATCCTGCAAGACCGTCATCTGCTCGTCGGTCAGCTTCGCAATCGCTTCATCGGTCAGTTCCAATCCCGCCATCGCCGTCTCCTTTGCGGCATGATCCCCTCCGTCCGCGCCGCGCCTCTGTCGACCGATGGGGAAGATACACAAAACCCGAGGCGCCAGGGGGATCGCTCGCGTGATCGTATCAGATGCGGGGGTTCGAATCGGATTGGTCAACAAGGGGCTTGAGCCCCTTGCTTGCCATGAGTGCGCGATAGGATGGGAGTTGAAGGCACCACCATGTCATCCCGAACGAAGTGAGGGATCTGCTTTCCTCCTGTGAACGACCGACAGCAGGTGCTTCGTGTCATCCCGCCCGCCGCGGCGGGCGGGATTCGCTCAGCATGACAGTTGTAGGTTCGTGGCTGATGGTGAGAAGGCGCTTTCGCTCCCGGCTGTCGCGAGTATCTTCCCGCCATGCCTCTGCTCGAACGTGCCGCCGCCGGTCTGACTCGTTTCTCCGTACGTTGGGTTCCGAATTCGTTCATCATCGCCTGTCTGTTGACCCTGATCGTCTTTGCGGCGGCGATCACACTCACGCCGACCGGTATTTTCACCTGCGTCAACTACTGGGGTGATGGCTTCTGGTCGCTGTTGTCGTTTGCCATGCAGATGTGCCTGATCGTCTTCACCGGGTACATCGTCGCCGTCTCGACCCCGGTGCGGCGGCTCTTGGTCGCGGTTGCCCGCATCCCCAAGGGACCGAAGTCGGCGATCCTGACGATGACCATCCTCTCCCTGGCGCTGGCTTGGATTCACTGGGGGCTCTCGATCGTTGGCGCGGCCTTGATGGTGCGATTCATCGCCGCGCAGAGACGCGATGTCGATTACCGTCTGCTCGTCGCCTGCGCCTATCTCGGCATGGGTTGCACTTGGCATGCCGGCCTGTCCGCCTCGGCGCCGCTTCTGGTCGCCACGCCGGGGCATTTTTTGGAGAAAGAGATCGGCCTGATACCGATGGGCGAGACAGTCTTCGCCCCTTTCAACCTCATCCTTGTTGGGATCGTTTGCATCTTCCTCTGCTTCTTCACGCCGATGCTGCATCCCCGCCGCGAGCGCACGGTCACTGTCTCACCAGACGTCCTGCACGACTTTGCGGATTTCTCTGTGCCGGAGCCGCCCGCGACACCGTCGCCCGCCGACCGTCTGGAGCATTCCTATCTCATGAACGCCGTCTTCGGCATTCTGGGATTGATCTGGGCGGTGTGGTATTTCGCCGGGCGCCATGGTTCATTGACGCTCGATGCCTTCAACTTCACCGTGCTGTTTCTCGGCGTTTTGCTGCACCGCAACACGGCCTCATTGCTCAAAGCCGCCGGCGAGGGCGGCAAACTACTCTGGGGAATCGTCTTGCAGTTTCCGTTCTACGCCGGCATGTACGGCATCATCAAGTCGTCGGGCTTGGCCGAACGGCTCGCTGATGCCTTTGTCTCGGTGGCTTCGGCGCATACATACCCGGCCATTGTCTACTGGTATTCGGGGATCGTCAACTACTTCGTACCCTCCGGCGGATCGAAATGGGCGATCGAAGCGCCATACATCCTGTCGGCGGGCAAGACACTCGGCGTCGCCACACCCCAAATCGTCGTCGCCTACGCCTGGGGCGACATGGCGACCGACATCATCCAACCGTTCTGGGCGCTCCCGCTTTTGGCGGTGGCGAAGATCGATTTCAAGGAGATCATGGGATATGCCATCCTGATCTTCCTCGCCTATGTTGCCGTCGTCACGGCGGCGTTTCTCCTCTTTCCGTGACAAACGGCTGGGGTTCGTCCTTCCTGCTGGACTGCGCACACATCATGTTTCATTGATTCGGGGATGATGCGGAGGGACCGATCCAACCTACCTTTCGACGTGGCCGTTGCTGGCTTGGGCCCGGCGGGGATTGCCGCGGCCACCGAGCTGGTTCGCTACGGTTGGCGCGTCGTAGCCTTCGAGTGCGCCCGTGTCGGGGGATTGGCATGTGAAGCACGCCGCGTCGAAAATGCTCCCCTTGTGGGGGGACCTTGCCCCGGCGATGCCATTGTCGATGCGCTGCGGGCTCAACTGATGCGCTTCGCTCCGACGATCATTAAACAGCGCCTTCACGCCGTGACCGCGTCTGGGGGATGGTTCCGCCTCACCTCTGAAACCGGAGATATCAACACCTGGGGCGCAATCCTGGCGACCGGCACCTCCCCCCGCCGATTGGGGCTGTCGGCGGCGGGGAGTGACTGGGTACAATACCGCTGGACCGACCTGAGAAAGTGCGCCTCTGGACGTGTCGCCGTCGTGGGCGGGGGCGATCTGGCTGTTGATCAGGCACTGTCCCTTGCGGATGCCGGATTCACGGTGGAGCTGCTGGTGCGCTCGGTCCGGTTGCGGTGCAATAGTCGGCTTGCCACCGAAGCGAAGACGAGGCCGCTGATCCGCGTGCGCTACGAACATGAGACTGTCGGTTTTCGCAACGGCACACAACGTTTCGTCGAATGCCGAACACGCGAGGGCATCGTATGCCTTCCGGTTGACCACGTGCTCGTATCCATCGGTCGTGATCCTCAGATACCGCCTGTCGCGACCGTCGAGGGTCGGAACATCGGGGCTAAGATGATCTTGGACAAGGGCATACCCGGCTTGTTTGCGGCGGGTGACGTGACCGCCGGACTGAGGCGGCAGATTGCCATCGCCTACGGACAGGGGTTGGATGCCGCCATGTGTTGCGATGAATATCTCAGGGAGGAAGGACATTGAAGCTTGTCTCTTCAACCGGCAACCCCCGGCTCGCGATGGTTCACGTCGCCGCCGACGCCCGTGGACGCCGCGTGGAGTTCGTGGATTCCGTCCAGCCGCCGCGTCCCCGGTCGGAGAAGTGGGTCGTAATTGTCTCGACGATGTTCGGATGCCCGGTCGGCTGCCGCATGTGCGATGCGGGAGGGTGGACTGAGGGGCGCCTGAATGCGGCGGAGATTCTCTGGCAAGTCCGGACCGCGGTCGGATTGCGATTCCCCTCAGGACGACCCCAGACACGGATGCTGAAGATCCAGATGGCGCGCATGGGCGAGCCTTCTCTCAATCCGTCGGTTATCGAGGCGCTGGCCGCGTTGCCCGCAGAATTCCCCGGCACCCGGGTTACGGCGTCCGTCTCCACGGTGGCGCCCCGACGTGCCGAACGTTTCGTTGAACGGTTGCGTCAGATCAAGGACCTCCGGTACAGCGGCGGCAGATTCCAGTTGCAGTTTTCGATTCACTCAACCGACCCGGAGCACAGGTCGTGGCTCTGTCCCGTCGAGTCGCTCTCGTTGCATCAAATGGCAGCGATCGGAAAGGGCTTTCGGGCACCGGGAGACCGCAAGATAACATTGAACTTCTGTCTGATCGAGGGATTCCCGATCGATATGGGGGTAATCCGGGACACTTTCGATCCTGAGGACTTCGTGATCAAGTTGACGCCACTCAATCCGACGGCGGCGGCGCGGCGTTGGCGGCTGTCCTCCCTCATTGGTCCAGGAACCGAGTCGCGCGCGCGTCCCTTGGTGGACGCCCTGGCGCAGGCGGGGTTCGACGTGTTGTTGAGTATTGGCGAATATGATGAGAACACGATCGGCTCCAATTGTGGGCAATACGCGGTCCGGGGGCCGGCACTTCCATCGGTGGGAGCTGGCCGGTTCACAGCCCGGCCGCTCGTGGTCAAAGCCGCGCATGGATGACCACCACCCCATATTGGCGCCGGACCCGGATGTCATCCCGCCGAAGCAGAACTGGATGATTCGCATCACCATGCTGGTGGCTGGCCAGCTCGTGTTTCTGGCAATCGCCGGCCTCTGGCTGCACTTTCGTCCACGGCCGTTCAGCCCGGCGCGATGGCAGAGCGCACTCGGTCCGGAGCGGGGGCGCATGCTGAAGTCACTCTTCGCGCAGACCGACTTCGTCGGCTTCACGCGCGCCAACGCCGAAATTTATCTGGGCCCGCCGGACTTCGACGAGCGCCAATTCTGGTACGACTTGGGTTCCATCCGCTCCGGTGTCCCGCTCGATCCGCGCGCTGCCGTCGGCGATTCCAGCCACCTGCACGTTGTCTTCTCCTATAACCCGACCGGTGCGATCACCGATGTCCTGTACAGCCACCGTCGCCCCACGCTGGGGTCGGCACCGTTTGATTCATCCCTGTGGTTCAATCCGGATCACGCCCGCCGCGTCGACGTCATCATCAGGGCTTTGGGTCGAATCCGTGCCCGCGGACCAACGCTGACCAACGTACAGGAACTCCTCGGCCCTGCCGATGGGGCCAGAGTCCGGGCACATTATGATGTGGGATCCGGGGGTGTCGTCTTGGGAAGCCAGAAGGCGCTGATCCTGGACTACAACGCCGACGACGTCGTATCTTCTTCGCACGTCGCCGATTAGCCGCGACTCCAAAGGGCCGCAGGACAATCGGCCACTGTGGGGATCGCGGGTCGTCGTGACCGGAGGAAGAAACCCACCCTTCGGGTGGGGCACCAGAGCAAGAGAACCCCAGCGGGGCGGCAGATGATAGCCCACGGCGCAACCCGTGGGGTCACCCGGTGATCAAAGAACCTCTTTGAGGTACCAGCGCCGGATGTTATAATAAAGTTTCGTTTGGGAGAAGAGAAAGAGGTTCCATGAAAAGAACGTTTCAACCATCGAATCGCAAGAAGCTCGCCGACCATGGCTTCCGCAAGCGCATGTCGACCAAGAACGGGCGCGCCGTCTTGAAGCGGCGTCGGGCCAAGGGGCGCAAACGTCTGACGGTTCGCGCCGCCGGGAAGTGACCATCGCCCGATCACAGTCGTTCCCTTCGTACTGTCGACTGAAAAGCCCGCTTGTCATCCGTGCCGTCCTGCACAGTCCAGAGAGCCGACGCAAGCGCTTTGGTGCGTTTCGCGTGGTCGGTTCGATGGCCGCGCGCGACCGGCGACCGGCGCATCTGGCTGGCATGCCGCGCTTTGCGTTTGTCGTTTCGCGACGTGCCGGGCCGGCGCACGTCCGCAACCGCATCCGGCGGCGGCTGCGGGAATCGGTACGAACGCAGCGTGAGCTGTGGCCCGCCGCCATGGCCGTCATCTACATTACCGATTCCGGCGAGGCGGCCCGTGTTTCGTTCGCATCGCTGCGCGAACAGGTGAGGGAATCGCTCGTATGGATAGGCAATCAGGCGCACGGCAGGATCGCAACCGGTTCCGAATGAATCCGCGCACGGCCATGGCACGGCTCCTCGTTTTCGCCCTGTCGTTGCTTGTCCGTGCTTATCAGCTACTGCTGTCGCCATTGCTGATCGGCGGCTGCCGTCACATTCCGAGCTGTTCGGAGTACACGTTGGAGGCGCTGCGCCTTCATGGCCCTGGACACGGCCTGATGCTCTCCCTACGCCGGCTCAGTCGTTGCCGGCCCGGCGGCAGCATGGGATATGATCCCGTTCCCGGCACCAGAGAATAGTCGATCCTGATCAATTCACTCCTGCGGAGACTGCGGTGAGCGAGGAACAAAGACCCATCGATTTCAAGGTCGTCGCGGCGTTCGCGGTCTTGATCGCCCTGGTGTTGCTTCTGCCGGCTTACTGGGAGTGGATCGGCTACAAGCAGGCCCCGCGTCGCGCGCCGGTGACAGCGACCGCACCGGCCGATTCATCGGTTGTCGCAGCGCCTTCCGCCACGGTGGCGCCGTCGCCGCCCCCCGTTTCCGCCGACACGACACGCACGCCATTCGTGCGCGATTCGCTCTGGCATGAGGAGCTCGTCACCATCAACACGCCGCGCCTTGAAGCCCAGTTCAGCACCCGCGGCGCTCGTTTGGTCCGCCTCATCCTGAAGGGATACCACTACAACGATCCGGGCCGCAAAGGTCAGCCGATTGTCCTGCTCGATACCATGGATGCCGCGCTCGGCGTCGGGCCGCGCTTCCAATTTGACCGACCGGGTTTCAGTCTTGACGATGCGGCGTTTCGTGCCGACCGCATGTCGCTGACGCTGTCGGGGAATGATTCAGGTACTGTCCGCTTCGTGGCGGTCACGCGCTCCGGCGGCGAACTGGCCATCACGTACACGTTTCGCTCCAATCGCAGTGACTTTGACACCCGCCTCCAGATTGCCGCGCCGTGGCAGGACGGCATCGAGCGCGAGTTGCACTATGGCTGGCAGGGGGGCCTATGGCCGACCGAGCCCGATCCCGATGGCGACAATGGTGACTTTGCCGCCGTGGCCCTCATGGGCAAGGACTTGGAGAAGATCGGCAAGGTCGACCGCGACCAGCCGCTCACCAATCTGAGCGGGCTGACTCACTGGGCGGCGGTCCGCACCAAGTACTTCGTCTGCGCGACGATCCCGCGTACACCGGCCGAGGGGTTCCGCGTCGAAGCCCGCCAGCGGCCGTACACCCACGAGGCCGCCACGCTGGAGTTGAAGCAATTCTCGGCCTCGGTCCTCATGCCGCTGCGCACCGGGGAGCCGATCGACCTGGGCTTCACGGTCTATGCCGGTCCCATCGATTACGATGTCCTCAAGTCCTACCGCGTCGGCCTCGAAGAGATGGTCGATCTCGGCTGGCGCTGGATCGTCCGTCCCTTCGCCCTGGTGATCCTCTGGCTGTTCCAGAAGCTGTATGCGTTGATGCCCAACTACGGCGTCGTCATCATCGTTTTCTCGCTTCTGATCAAGGCCGCCTTCCATCCCCTCACCAAGAAGCAGGTGCGCTCGATGCGTCGGATGCAGTCCCTGCAGCCCAGGGTGGAGAAGCTGCGCGAGCGTCTCAAAGGCGATCCCCAGCGCCTCAATCAGGAAATGATGAAGCTCTACCGCGAGGCGGGGATCAATCCCGTGGCCGGATGTCTGCCGCTTCTGCCGCAGATGCCGATCTTCTATGCGCTGTTCCAGGTCTTCCGCACCACGATCGAGCTGCGCGGCGCCCACTTTGCCTTCTGGCTCACCGATTTGTCCCAGAAGGACCCCTACTACATCCTGCCGATCATCATGACCGTCAGCATGTTCCTGCAGCAGAAGCTCTCGACCAAAGATCCCAAGCAGAAGATGCTGACCTACCTGATGCCGCTGTTGTTCGGCTTCATGTTCCACAACTTTCCAGCCGGGCTGAACCTGTACTGGACGATGTACAACATCTTCTCGGTGATCGAGCAGGTCTGGCTGATCGGCCATCCCTCGGACGACGAGTCGCTCTCGACCGGCGAAGTCGGCTCGGGAAAGATTCTCAAGAGCCGGGCTGGTGCATGAAGAAGCCCGTTATCAGGACCGGGCAACGAATACACACGCACGCTTGTGCGACGACCCAGCGATCTATGCCGGTACGTGAGGTCTGGCAGAAGTTGATTGCCATCTGCGGCGTCTTGTTGTGCGCAGCGGTGGCCTCGGCATGTGCGGAATCTCCAACTGCACCCTCGAGCGAATCACCGGACCGCATCGTAGGCGGCGTGAACATGACACAGTTGTTCGCCCCGCCGCGCGACGACGAGATCCAGGCGGCATTATCGCTGTGGAACACCCGGGACACGCGGGCATCCGGCGTCGGCGAGATGGCCGCATCATTTCGCTCCATCGCGGCCAAGCCGTTCCTTGTCCACATTGTGTCGCACTCGGTCGCCGGGATCACGCACGTCGGCGCGATCTTGGTTCCATCGGGTGCGCTGCCCGGCACGCTACCTCTGCTTGTCCTCGCCCACGACGGTGACGACGGAATCGACATTGACCGGGATCTCTCGTCCCTGCTGCACGCGTTCGGGTCCAGCGTCGACCATTTCATCTACGTCATCCCCGCCTATCGCTCCGAAGCACTTGTTTCGGACGGTGTTGTTTATCAGTCTGGGGGTGCGCCGAGCCCCTGGGACTACGACGTCGACGATGCACTGGCGCTGTTGAATGCGGCGCTGACGACTACAGAGTCGGCGGATTCATCGTCCATTGGCGTCCTTGGCATTGGTCGTGGCGGGACCGTCGCCATGCTGATGGCAACACGCGATGCGCGCATCGATCGCGTGGTCGAGTTCTCGGGGCTCACCGATTTCTTCGGCCCATCCGTCCAGGGCATGGTCGAGGACTACCTCAACGGCCACCCCTCGGGCCGGCCGTGTTTCCAGTACATCGATTCCTCTCTCATCAGATCACTCCAAAAGGGCGTGATGTCGCTGGCAGATGTCCGTGCGGCTCTGGTGCAACGATCGCCCGTCTATTTCGCGAACCGACTCCGATCTCTCCAGATCCAACACGGCGTGGTCGATTCCATAACGTCGGTCGACGAAGCGGAACGGATGATCGAGGCGCTGGACAGACTGGGCAAGCGCGAACCGTTCTTCGAGCACTACTTCTACCCGAGTGTCGGACATGAGTTGCCCGAACTGCCTTTGGCTCAAGTCCGCGCGGTCGACTACCTGACGCCTCTCGTAAGACGCGACACCGACGTCGTCATTCAGAACGTCAACTTGACACGGTTGTTTGCCGCGCCGCGCCCGGCCGAAATCACGTCGGCCCTGATCCCATGGCGTGATCGCGATGTCACCCCGCAACAGATCCAGCACATCGCCAACGATGAGCAGACGGTCGGCGGCGTCTCGTTGACGGTCTCCATTGTGTCGTACTCGGTCGAAGGCGTGCGGCAGTACGGTGCCATCGTGTCACCGGCGGCAGCGCCGCCGCAGTCCTGTCCGGTCATTGTCTACTGCCATGAGTCCGACCGGGGAGTCGATGTCAAGGGGCTGCTGTCGTTGCTCCCTCCGGAGTTGACGTCGATCGTCGGCGATTTTGTATTCGTTGTCCCTTCGTTTCGTTCGGAGCGGCTGACGTATGGGGATACGACATACGTCTCAGAGGGAGCTCCCAGCCCATGGGATCGTGATGTCGACGATGCGCTGGCGCTCCTCAATGTCGCCTTGATCACGAACCCTTCGGTTGACTCGGGCAAGATCGGGGTGCTTGGCTTCAGCCGGGGTGCCACGGTCGGTATGCTGATGGCAGCCCGCGATCCCCGGATCGACTTGGTGGTTGAGTTCTTCGGCGTGACGGACTTCCTCGGGTCCTTTGTCAGGGGCGTAGCCACTGACGCGCTCAACGGTCACATGAGCTGGCTTCCGGGCTTCGACGATTTGTATGGGGCCTTGATACTGCCATTAGTGCTCGGTCAGCGTTCCTACGAAGACGTCCGCGCTGAGCTGATCCGGCGCTCGCCGGCCTACTTCGCGGACCGTCTCCCGGGGCTTCAGGGACACCATGGCCTGAGCGATCCCATCGTTCCCGTTAGTGAAGCGCAGCGCCTGATTCAGGTGATGTACGATCTCGGTCGCGGCGAGCCGGATGTTCAGTTCTTTCTGTATCCGCACGGCATTCACAGCCCGTACTCGCTCTCCGGGAGCTTCTCACGTGCCGTCGAGTTCTTGGAGCGCTTGCGTTCGCCGGTGTCCGGTACCGCCGGCTCACATGTGCTCTCGTTCAGATAGTGATTCCCCAGTTTGGCAGTGATTGTATAGCGTGTCTTCCGGACGCACCGTCCTCGGAGACGGTCGGGTGTGTAATCTCTGCACCTCGGATATCGCCTTTCGGGGACCAGGGGCTTTAGCCCCAAAGGGGCGCAAGATCAAAGTCCACGGCGTAAGGGCGTGTTGAGAAGGCCCTTGGTGGGGCAGACATTCCTGTCTGCCCATGATCATGCGCAGGCAGGAATGCCTGCGCCACCAACGCTGACAATGGTTGTTCTTAGCAGGATTCTCCACACTTCTGCCCCACGTACCGCGCAAGGGCTACTTTCTCAACTCCCCCGTGAGCCGTGGGACAATGTCAATGCGAAGCAAGACAGAACCCGCCCCGTCACTCGACGGGGCGGGTCGGGATTCGTGCGTGCATGCGGTGCCGCTACGGCCATGTCTGCTGTGAGACGATGTTCCCCTCTTCGTCATAGTAGGTCGATGAACCGCTGCAGTCGGAGTTCCAGATGATCTCCTGCTGTTTCCAGTAGGTCGATGTCGTCTCGTTGTACTCCCAGAACGTCATCGTCCCGGACCTGCCGTCGGCCGACTTGTGCAGCACCCACTTCGACTGCGGTGTCCCGGCGTCGAAATTCTCCCAGACCACGTCATAGGAGCCACCGGCGTTCTCCGTCCACGTCAGACGCACCTGCAGAGTCGTCGGCGATTCGATGCCGTCGTAGTACTCCCACCATCCCGACTTCCCGTCGGCCGCATCGCTCCACTTCCAGGTCGACTGCACAATCGTGGAGTTCAGCTCGTAAAAGATCATCGTGCCGGTGGCCCCGTCGCTGCTCGTCGTGCCTTGGAAGACCGTCCAATTGTTGTAGACCTGACCGAAGCAACTCCCGTCGACCGCATACGTCCAATGGTAGTCGTTCCCCTGCTCGCAGGCCTGGTACTGCCACGAACAACCGCCATAGGCGTAGGACCATGACCGGCACCCGCTCACCACATTGCCCCACTGCGCGGAATCCAACGCCGCGAAGTACGCCATGCCGAGAGCGGCATACCCCTTGGCGGCGGCGATGATTCCCTTGACCATCGTCTCCGCCTGCTGCGCATCAAGATCATCGCTGCAGAAGTCCACGGTGTCCGGGATTTGGAGTCCGCGCAGGTGCGGCGGTTGTGAGGTGCTCTTCTGCCATGTGTGTTGGTGTAGAATCTGGTTGTTGGCGTCATACTCGATCCAACTTCCAGAGGAATCGGCATCCCAGGTGATCCGGTTGCGCATGCGGTATTGTGCCGGCGATCCGGACCATGTGTAGGTCTTCATCCAACCCGAATCCGGATCGGGGGACAGGTGCAGTTCCCACTTGACCCGCTCCACGCCCGCGGCCAGGGAGCCGAACGCGTAATTCTCGCCGGTGTAGTCCCGCGACTGGTTGGCGTTGTAGGTGAACGTCCGCGTCGCCAGGAGGTTGGCCGGCACATCGTCGCCGGTATAGACCTGCAGGTTGCCGGACTGGTCGTTGGCCGCGACCGCGTATGTTAAGGTCCGGGAGATGGCGATCCCGCTGTCGACATAGAATGCAAAATTGCCGGTACGGCCGTCGGTACTCGTGACGCCGTGTGTCGCGACCCAGTTGCTGTATGGTTTCTGGCCGCCACAATTGCCGTCCAGCGTGGCTGTCCATTTGTACCCGGAGGTCGTGTCGCAGACGTCATAGTTCGAGGTGCATCCCGAGCCCGTGTTCGCCCCGTTCCAGCATCCGCCGGTCTTTGTGCCCCAGTCGGTGACGTCATTCGGCGAAAACCAGGACAAGTCGAGGTTCTCGAGCCCGGCGCCGAGATAGCTCTCGGCGAGATCTTTGGCCGCCTGCGCGTCGCTGTTGATCGGCGCAATGCCCACCTTGTCGGGGAAGTCGAACTCCGGCAACGCCGGCGGCTCGCCGTCGGAGGTCGTTCCGGTGCCTTTGTCGCTCCCTCCGCAGGACAGATTCAACAGCGCTCCCAGCAACACGATCGCCAGAAGCGGTCCCAACCAGTGCTTCCTCATGCCTGTTCCTTTCCAGGTTTGTGGATTCGTCGATTTGTCACACGTTGCTGAACAACTCAGGAAGAACGCGATTTGACCATCATTGTCATCCTGAGCGAACCCCGCCCGCCGCGGCGGGCGGGATGAAGCGAAGGATCTGCTTTCCATCCCCGATGAAGAAACAGCAGATTCTTCACCCCGCCGAAGAACGGCGCGGTTTAGAATGACAGTGTGGAACGATTCCTCAGCATCCTGCCAAGTCCGCTACAACTTCACCAACTCCACGCGCCGATTGTTCTGACGCCCCTCCGGCGTGTCGTTGGAACTGACCGGCTTGGTCTCGCCGTATCCCTTGGCCTGCAGCCGCGTTCCTTCAATCCCGTACTGACTGATGAGATTATCGCGCACCGCGTTGGCCCGTTTCTCACTCAAGGTCTGGTTTGCGGCGTCATCACCGACGTTGTCGGTGTGGCCTTCGATCAACAGCTTCAGATCGGGATGGTCCTTCAGCATCAGCCCTATCTCCTTCAAGGTCGGCGTCGACTCGGGACGGATCTTGTCCGAGCCGGAATCGAAGAAGATCCCCTGTGTCGCCACCCGGCCGTTGGCGGTCAGCGCGTCGTACATCTTCTTGTCGCTCGCCGCGATCCGGAAGTTGGCAAACATCGCCGGCCGTTCCTCCTCGGCGGAGACATAGAAGTACAGCCGGTCGGACCGCCCGAAATTCGTGTTCGGGAAATTCGCCACCCGGGTCTCATTGATGTAGACTTTCATGTATTTCCCGTCCGCCATCACCCGGCAGTGCATGATCTCATTGAGGACCGTGTCCGGAACCTTTCCCATTGCCAGCGCCTCTTTGCTCCTCCACACCTTCACACCTCCGCCTCTCTCCCATGGTGCAAAGCAGACCTCGGTGAGCTCCGCGTCCCCGGTGTCTTCGTCCTCCGACACGGTGGAGATGTCCACCGTGTTCCACTCCCAAGGGGCATAGAGGTCAAACTCGAAGGTGAAACGACTCGGCAGAACCTCCGGAAGGGGAATGACGAAATCGCAGTAGGTTGAGCCCCTCAGCCAGCGGATCCCCTTCCATTCCGCCACTTCCATGTTCCCTTTCAGCAATTCGAGCCGTTGCGGGAAGTTCCCCACTTCGTCGCGGGTGAAATCTTCGAAGAAGATGACCCGATCGCCGGGTACGAAGTCGTACTTTAGCCAGACTCCCCCGCCCGGCTTCTCCAAGGCGGCTTCGCCCGCCGTGCCTTCGGCCGCACCTTCCTCCCCTGGCTGTTCGGCGGCGTCGGTCTTCTCCTCATGCTCCTGATCGCTGGTGCCTTCGCCGGTCTGCTCGACTTTCTCCTTGGCCTTCTCTTCGACCTTCTTCTTGGCCGCCTTCTTCAGGCCGCCGAGCTGCGCCTGAGCGCTGAGGGGCAGACCGACCAGACCGAACGCGATGGCCAAAAGCAGCAGCGTGTGCTTGATGCGATGCATGGGGACTCCCTCCCCGGGCTCAGACCGGCCCGGACATCTGACGATTTCGACGATACCGGATCGCATCCCCAAGCCACCGGCAATCCCGGAGGATACCGCACCTGGAGCCGACCCGACAAGACAATTCCGGAGAAGATTTGCCCTGCTTGTCCCACCGCCCGCGCCAAGCATCGGGCTCCCATTCCCGCAGGCGGGAATCTATATTACGTAAGCAGGATTGTCATCTTGGACCTCCAAAGCAGGTGTTCCCTTGGCCGCTGATTACACGAAAGTCGATCTGACCCGCACGGTCTGCGCCATCGCCACCCCGCTCGGACGCGGCGCCTTGGGGATCGTCCGTCTCTCCGGTCCCGAGGCCATTGCCATCGTCGACCGGGTCTTTCGACCCAGCCATGTCGCGAATCTCGCCTCCCAGCCGGGGTATTCCATTCACCACGGATACATCGTCGAGACACCGTCCGACACGAGAATCGACGAGGTGATCGTATCGCTGTTCCGTGCGCCGAAGTCATTCACCGGTGAAGACTTGGTGGAGATCACCGGGCACGGCGGGCCCACCGTCATTCGACGCATCGCTGCCGTATTGGCATCTAATGGCGCCGAATTGGCGCTTCCGGGAGAATTCACCCTCAGAGCCTTCCTCAATGGCCGGATCGATCTCACTCAAGCCGAGGCAGTTGCGGAGATCACCAACGCCAAGACCGATGAAGCCGCCGGTGCCGCCCTGGCCCAATTGCAGGGGTCACTCAACAGCGCCATCGCCCGGCTCCGCGAGGAACTGATCGCAGCCATGGCCCGTCTCGAGATGGGGATCGACTTCACCGAGGAGGACTTAGACCCCCGCGAGCTCGCCGATGTCGGTCGACGCTTCCAAGCCGTTGCCACGCAGATCGATCAACTCCTGGCCGGCTACAACCGCGGCCGCATCCTGCGCGATGGCTTCGTTGTCGTCCTCGCCGGTCCGCCGAATGTCGGCAAGTCGACTCTGTTCAACCGGCTGGCGCAGGACGAACGCGCCATCGTCACCGAGATCCCCGGTACAACCCGCGACATCCTGCGCGAGTTCATTAATCTCGACGGCTACCCTGTCTGTCTGATCGACACCGCCGGGATACACGACGCCACCGACCTGGTGGAGAAGATCGGCGTCGAGCGTTCGCACGGCGCCGTTCGCTCCGCCGACGGAGCCATCTGGCTCATTGATGGAAGCATGGCGTGGCTCCCCCAGCGGCCGCCCGAGTCGTTCCGCGATCTTTCGATCCCGTGGCTGATTGCCGTGAACAAACTCGACCTGCTCGCCGACCCTGCCGCCGCTGTGCGCAACGTCGCCGCGCACAATCTCGCGACATTGTCATCGTCGTCTCCGGTCATCGGCATCTCCGCGCAAACCGGCGACGGCGTCGAAAACGTAATCGACAGGATCAGGCAATGGATTGCCGCCTGCGACACCGATCGTCAGTCGGCGCCGATTGTGATCAATGACCGCCATCGCGATGCCCTGCTGCGCGCGCAACAATCGATCGCTCAGGCCCGGGAATCGCTCAACGAAGGCCGCTCACCGGAGGTGGTCGCGTTCGATGCCAATTGCGCCGCCATTGCCGTGGGCGAAATCATCGGCACAACCACGACCGAGGACATTCTGTCTGACATCTTCTCAAGCTTTTGCATCGGCAAGTGATGTCTTGGTGCCCCACCGACAGGGCCTGTTGTTGGTGGGCGGAGCCCACCCTACGAAGACGAAGCTATTGAACAGCGTAGGGTGGGCTCCGCCCACCATTCTGTCGCCCTCCATCGCAGGGGCGTATGGCCATACGCCCCTGCGCCGCCCCGCTGCACCCGCTTGCCCCGAGTATCGTCGAGGGGCTTGCCCCGAGCATCGTCGAGGGGCTTGCCCTGAGCGAAGCCGAAGGGTAGGGGCGAACCCCCGTGTTCGCCCTCAAACCTCCCAACACGACACCACGCTGTCATCCCGAGCGAAGTTCTGTCCCACGGACAGAACGAAGCGAGGGATCTGCTGTCTCTTCACGCTACCGGGTGCCGGGTGCCACTCGTGGTGAACCATGCACGAGCATCCCTACGTGACAACGTCGGGATGCTTGTGCGTGCATCCCGTCCCCGATCAAGACACGCACAAACAAGTTTGTGCGTGGCACCAAGAGCATCTCCGGTGCCCCACCCGAAGGGTGGGATTCTTGGGTGCTATACCGGGTGCCCCACCGCTTGCGATGGGATGGCCCACCTTCGCCTATGGACATTCCCGCGGCAACGGCGGCGAAGTCAAGCACGGAGCGCAGAACTCCGTCGCCGGATCGGCCCCGCGGAACGCCACGTTCACCATCTTCACGACATCCTGGATTGTGCTGACACCATCGCAATTGACGTCGGTGCGCGATGCCGGGCAACCGACATCGCACATCGGTGGAGATCCACGGAAGGCGACGTTGATTGTCTCGACGACGTCCTGCACGTTGGTGACGCTGTCGCAGACGGGATCACCATGGCAGGGGCTGTTGCAGCAGAAGCAGTTGTCGACACGCGACGCTCCGTAGATTGCCCCGTTGTGGGCTCCAGTAGCATCGACAGCGACATCACCCGATGCCTCGTCGAAGTGCCACAAACCGATCGTGCTTCCATCCGGTGTGCACTCTCCCGTCATGCAGAACTCAGAGGGATCCCGCGCGATGTTGCTGATCCTCACCTCATCTATGCGCCCGGGGAAGTGGTCAGAAAGCAAAGGGTCTATCAATCCGTGGCTGTTTCGGCCGATAAGCAGCACGCGGTCGGAATTCATTGGGGCCGGGCCCGCGGCTACGGTGCCGTCCAAGACCCCGTCTATATACAGCCGGATGTTCGATCCGTCCGCGCTTGCAGCAACGTGATACGTCCGGCACGGACTCAATGTCTTGCCAGAAAAACAGTAGCCGCTTTCTGTGTGGAACACGAGTTTGAGGCTGTCCGGATGGGTCGAGCCCGCAACCCAGAAGTGGTAACTCCCGTTGGGGTTCCAAGAACTGCGCCACTTGGAGACTATGACGTATCCGTTTCTCTCGGGTAGAGAGTCCAGTACTATCCGTGCCTCGACAGTCAGTTGCGGCGACGGATTGAGAGCCGCAGAATGGGGGACCTCGACGTAATCATCGACACCGTCGAACTGCAGCGCCGGACCGAAGACTGTAGACGAGAGGCAGTCGTACTCAACGACAAACCCCATCACAGGGTGACAATCGACTCCGTCATTCCATCTCCCTTCCCAACCCGGTTGGGTCACGATCTGGAGACGGTTCTCGGGACCAGTGGCGTTATTGGGCTCTCCCGGTTGCCAGTTCGTATATGACCAGACTTCGCCCGTGTACCACAACCAGTCTCCGTCGTTGTTCGGTTCATATCCTCCAAGCCATGCGATGAAGTCACTGGGGAGTACTTCGGCAACTATGAAATCATTCTCCGCGCCGGACAGGACAGTAGACAGATAACCACCGCGCGCCGTGGCGGAATCGCGCGCCTGAGTCCAGCACGTGGTCGAGGGAATCAACTCATACCAGTGTCCCGTTCCCGGGAAATACGCCGGTGTCTGCGACTCCAATTGTCGGGTCTCGTAGCCAGTAGCCCCATGTCCACCCCCCCCCCCGCGGCTCCGGGGGCACACAGAAGTGTGATCACCGCCACCACGGTTCCGGTGAGAAGCAGTTCGCGGCTGCGCATGGCAGGCCTCCTTTAGATGATGAAGTTGTGTCGTTGTAGAGCCGTAGACCTTGCGGAGTCAATTTCCGCAGTCATGACTCAGAAATCCAGCGATTTCTTGGGCAGCGCTGCCCGCAGGATCTGCGCCACGCGAGGGCGCGTGGCGTGCACATGACATGAGGTCTCACATCAGCGGCTTGCTCAAACAGCTCACTCCGGCGTACGTTTCTGCGGTATGCGACCCTCCCCCCGCATCATTGTCATTGGTGGCGGACATGCCGGGATCGAGGCGGCGGCGGCGGTGGTTCGGCAAGATCGCTCACCACAAGCGGTTCGACATGGGCGCTCACCACAGGCCGAGGTCACTTTCATCACGCAGGACCCGAAGGCAATCGGGAGGATGTCGTGCAATCCGGCGATTGGGGGGATCGGCAAGGGGCAGATTGTGCGCGAGCTCGATGCCCTCGGCGGGCGGATGGGATACTCGGCCGATCGCGCCGGAATCCAGTTCAAGGTGCTGAATCGCCGCAAAGGCCCCGCCGTCCAATCGTCGCGCTGCCAGTGCGATCGGGCGCTATATCAATCTGTCGCACAAGAGGATATAAAGAATGAGCAGGGCGTCAAGATCGTTGCCGATGGCATCGAATCGATCTTGATTCGCAACGGGCGCGCGGTCGGAGTCGTTGGGACATCGGGTCGGCGGTATGACGCCGACGCCGTCGTTCTCTGCGCCGGGACATTCCTCGAAGCGGTTATCCACATCGGCGACGAGTCCCGTCCTGCGGGACGGATTGGCGAGCCGCCGGCGCTTGGTCTATCAGGTCAGTTGCGCGACCTCGGGTTCGAAGTCGGACGACTCAAGACCGGCACGCCGCCGCGTCTCGATGGCAGGACGATCGACTTATCCCTCTGCGACTTACAGCCCGGGGATGAACCTCCCAAGGGATTCTCGCGCCGTAAACCGATCCCGGTTGCGAACCGCGCGGTCTGCTGGTTGACCTACACAACAAGAGAGACCCACGAGCTCATCGCCGCGAACATCGGTCATTCGCCGCTCTACAATGGACGCATCAGCGGGATCGGCCCGCGCTATTGCCCCTCGGTCGAAGACAAAGTGATGAAGTTCGCTGAGAAGCCGCGTCATCAACTCTTCCTCGAACCGGAAGGACTCGACACCGACGAGATCTACATCAACGGTTTTTCGACTTCGCTCCCGGCCGAGATCCAACTGGCGGCGCTCCGGACGATTCCCGCTCTCAGGAACGTGGCGATGAATCGCCCTGGTTATGCGGTCGAATACGATTTCTTCCCGCCGACGCAACTGAAAGCGACGCTTGAGACTAAGCTCATCGATAGCCTCTTCTTTGCCGGGCAGATCAATGGGACCTCCGGGTATGAGGAAGCCGCCGGGCAAGGATTCGTCGCTGGCGTCAATGCGGTCCTGTCATGCCGTGGCGAGGAGCCATTCATCCTCGATCGCGCCGAGGCATACATCGGTGTCATGATCGATGACTTGGTGACGCTCGGTGTCGATGAGCCATACCGGATGTTCACGTCGCGGGCCGAGCACCGTTTGCACCTTCGTGAGGACAACGCCGAACGCCGTTTGGCGCAGCATGCGCTCCGTCTCGGCCTGATATCGCAGGAAGAGTATGACCGCCTGCAACAACAGTGGGATGAGGTCGACCGCCAAGTCGGTTCGTTTGAACGGACAACGGTTTCCGCTGAACGCATCCCCTTCAATGGGTTGAAACGGCAGGGTGGGGCGACAGTAGCCCAACTCTTACGTATTCCTGAGGTTACGGTTGACGAGCTCTATGGGCTCGATCCGGGATTGCCGCGCCTCGATCCAGCGGTGGCAGAAGCGGTGGAGATCGCGATCAAGTACGATGGATATATCGCCAGGCAGGACAAACAGATCGAGCAGTTTCGCCGTCTGGAGGACCTCCGTGTCCCGGAGTACATTGGCTATCGGGATCTGGGTGGTCTGCGCCGTGAGTCGATCGAGAAGCTCGAGCGAATCCGTCCGCGGACATTGGGCCAGGCCTCGCGCATCCCCGGGATCACGGCCTCCGATCTCAGTTTGCTTATGATCCATCTCAAGGCCGGGAATGGCTCATCTCGAGAAGCCACTCCACAGTAAGTCATCCTACAGCATCGTTCCGACCCTTGTCTCGACCGCTGTTTCACGTGAAACAGCGTCGCCGACCACGAAAGATGGTTGACAGGTGCTGGTCGACAGTCCTGATTCCGGCGTCGGGGGGGTGTTTCACGTGAAACTACCCGCAGATGCGATCGCGAAACTCGCTCATTTACAATCGATTGATGACAGCAAGATTGCCGCCTCCGAGCGGTATTGCGATCTGTTGATCGAAGCGAATCGTCGCATCAATCTGATCTCACGTGTCGGCTCGGTCGAGCGAGAGATCGAGCGGCAGTTCCTCCTTTCAATCGCCATCCTACCCTTCTTGCCCCTCAGTCGATTGCGCTGGATCGATGTCGGCTCCGGCGGTGGCTTCCCGGCCATTCCTTTGGCCATCCTTCGCCCGGGCGATCAGTTCGATCTGGTCGAATCCGTGGCCAAGAAGGCCTTTTTCCTCGAACGGACATGCGACGCGCTGGCCATCAGCAACGTGGCGGTCCGCAACTGCCGGATCGAAGATGCTATCAGTCGGGGCACTCTGGAGCTTCCCTATGATTGGATGACAGCCAAGGCGGTCACGGGATGGCAAGAGTGCTTGCGCTGGGCTGAGCACTTACTGGCGGCGGGTGGCCAACTGGCCACATACAAGCCCTCGTCGCCCAGCGAGAGCGAGTTGCTGATGGTGTGTAAGGCCGGCTTTGAACTTGTTGACGAACTGTCGATTAGGCATATTGTCCCCGATGTCGGCACGCGCATCATCATCATGAGAAAGGCATAGAGTGAGACTCGATTGCCCAACTTGGAGTTGCCATGACAGCGTCTGAGGGTACGACCGTGTTCCGGATTGAAGATGTCATTGCTCGATCGAGCGATCAGCCGCGACCCATACGACGAGTGATCGCGATTGCGAATCAGAAGGGCGGTGTCGGAAAGACCACGACCGCAGTCAATCTCTCAACCTGCATGGCGCTCGACGGCAAGCGGACACTATTGATCGACTTGGATCCGCAGGCGAACACGACATCGTTTCTCGGTATCAACAAATCCGAGGTCAAGGACTCCACCTATGAAGTTCTGGTGGCGGGGTTGCCGATCACGCAGGCGATCATCTCTCCTGGGATCGAACGCCTCGATCTGCTCCCTTCGGCGATCCGCCTGGTCGGCGCGGAGGTCGAACTGGTGGGGATGGAGAATCGCGAGAGCCGTTTGCGAGAGGCGCTCAACGACCCGCATCTCGATTACGACTATGTGGTCATCGATTGCCCGCCAGCCCTTAACATGTTGACCCTCAATGCGTTAGTTGCCGCCAATTCGGTCTTGATACCGGTGCAGACTGAGTACTTCGCGCTGGAGGGATTGGGGCTGCTTTTGGACACGATCAAGCGCGTCCAGAGCTCACTGAATCGGGAGTTGGTGCTGGAGGGGGTCGTTCTGACCATGTTTGATGGACGTTTGAATCTGTCGCGTCAGGTCGAGGCCGAGGCGCGTCGCGTCTTTGCGGGGAAGGTGTACCAGACGGTGATCCAGCGGAATGTGCGTCTGGCGGAGGCGCCGGGATTCGGCAAGCCGATCGTTGTGTATGATATGCTCTCCACGGGAGCAGATAACTATGTGTCGTTAGCCAAGGAGGTCATGGCGACATGAACCGTATCGCATTGGGGCGCGGGCTGGATGCATTGATTCCGACAGTGACGGCGGCGGGAGCATCCGCCGCGCAGATCGTGAATCTGCCTTTGGACAAGATCGTTCCGAATCCGAGTCAGCCGCGCACGCAAAGCAACCCGGCGGCGCTGCATCAGCTGGCGGCTTCGATTCGCTTGCATGGGGTTTTGCAGCCGATTTTGGTGACGATGTCCGGTGATCATTACCAGTTAATCGCGGGGGAGCGGCGTTGGCGTGCCGCGCGCGAGGCGGGACTAAACGAGATTCCGGCGATCGTCTCGAACAAGCACGGACGGGAGGCGGAGGTCGAGTGGGCCCTGATCGAGAATCTGCAGCGGGAGGATCTCAATCCGATCGACGAGGCCGAAGGGTACATGAAGTTGGCGCAGAAGTTCGGGTACACGCAGGAGGAAATGGCGACACGCGTCGGGAAGGACCGCTCGACCGTGTCGAACCTGCTGCGGCTGCTCGGGCTGCCCGAAAGCGTGCGGGAGAAGATCGCAGCGGGGAAACTCACCGCCGGGCATGCGCGGGCGCTATTGGCTCTCCCATCGGAACGGGAGCAGATCAGACTCGCGGGGCGCGTCGTTGCCGAGCAGTTGTCGGTCAGGCGATTGGAGGAGATCGTCTATGGTCGTCCCAAGCGGGTCTTGTCGCGCGCGAAGAAGCGCTCACCGGAGTTGGATGCGGTCGAGCGGCAGTTGCGTTTGAAGTTGGGCGCCACAGTGCACCTGACCGAGTCGGGGAAGCGCGGCCGGATCGTGATCGACTACTATGGTAACGATGATCTGAACCGGATTCTGGGGGTGTTGGGGGTGGGGTGAGGTCAGGGCCGTGGATCTCGCTATAATCAGAGAATTCATCCAAGCCCTCGACGAAGAGATCGCAGCGATCAAGAAGGGCCAGGGCGGTAGCTTCATCAGGATCTTCAACGGCCGATTCCTGCGTGAAGTGTCAGGGCTTTTCGTTTACGTCTTTCACTTGGAGAACTTCCTAGCGGTGCTCGACGAGGCACCTGCGGAGATCGAAATCCGCGGACATCGGTATCAAGCCCGTGTGCTGGTGGCACGTGGACTGGAAGTCGAGATCGGGATTGAGCAGAACTGCAGTCAGTTCATTCCCGAGGCAGTGCTGAATACGAATCTGTGGTATTTGCTCAAACTACTTCGAGACAAGTACGCCGAAGTGGTTAACGGAAATCTCAAATCCGATTTCCGTCTGGGAGAATTTCTGTTTTCCAGCAGGCGGGAATCGGAGCGGAGTGGAGAAGCGGGTGCTCGCGACCACGGCTCAAGGTCCCCTGCCATCGACCCGCAACAGAGAGCCGCCGAGTCGTCAGTTGGGTCAAAGTTGTGCATCATCTGGGGCCCCCCTGGCACAGGCAAGACGAGGACCATAGCCAAAGCCGTCGAGGCACACTTGCACCTCGGTCGACGGGTTCTCCTTGTTTCCCATGCAAACAACGCAGTTGATGAAGCCCTTTGCGATGTCGCTAAGCATCTTAACGGATCTGAGCTCTACGAAGAGGGGAAGCTCGTCCGATTGGGAACACCCGGAAGTAGCCTGTCAGAGAGATTCCCATTGGTTCGGCCAGAGAACATTGCGCGTCACCAAGGACAGCCGCTTATCGAAGAGCGAGCAGCGCTGCAGGAGGAGATGGTACGGATCGACGAGACCCTTCACGAGCTTGAACCTGTTATGGTAAGCTTCGGTGCGCGGCGGAACAGAGTCAAAGTCTTGAGCGTGCCCGATCTGAGCTGGCTTCGGCGATTGCGCAACAGGATATGATGAATGACAAGCTGAGGGAACTCGTTGCGCTTCGAGCGGGCATGGGCGCGCAGCTCGACAAAGCGGCGAGGGCGGGCGCTTTGCGCGCCTGGATCTTAGGACTCAACTTTAAACGGCTGTTGCGCGATGTCGAGCAGTTACGGGAGAGGATTGAGCATCAGGAAGATGAGCTGGAACGGCACAAGACCCACGTACATGAAGAAGGAAATCGCGTACAGTCAATGGAAGCTCAGACTGCGGAGGCGTGTGCTCAGGCGGGGAGACAACTCGCACACCTGGGCGTGTCAGCGCGTGAGGCAGAAGATCGGCATGCGTTTCTCAAGGAGAGAAAGAACTGGATTCCACTGAGAATCGAGGAGATCAACGCCAATCTCGAAGAGATAGAGAAACGTGTCCTCTTCGACGCAAGGCTTGTAGCCACGACGTTGACCAAGACATTTTCTGCCAGGCAGCTACCGGACGCTCCGTTTGACGTACTTGTCTTAGATGAAGCCAGCATGGCACCGCTCCCGCACTTGTTCTGGGCATCCGGGCGCTGTCGGGATTTCGTGACCGTCGTCGGGGATTTTCTGCAGCTACCCCCGATATGCATCTCACGTGAACCAATGGCACAGAAGTGGCTGGGAAGAAGCGTGTTCGAGGTACTGGGCGTCCATGACGTGAAGGGTGCCTCCAAGGACTCTCGTGTCCGACTCCTCGATACGCAATACCGGATGAATCCAGCCATTTCCGCCATTCCGAATCGTTTGTTTTACGGGGGCGTTCTCAAGGACGCGGAAGTCACCAGCGTGCCTTCGGTCAATGACGGCGTTTCAGGGTCGCCTCTCGTTCTGGTCGAGACAGGAGGTATCGGGGCGTGGTGCAGCAGGCTTACCGGTGGGAGTCGCTTCAACCTGTACCACGCGGTGCTTGCCGTGACTCTGGCCAGGAAGATGACAGCTGGATTGGCAAGGTTGAGGGAGAAGGAGGGAAACGGAGACGCCAGGATCGGCATTATCGCGCCGTACGGTGCACAGGCACGGCTCATAGACAAGATCGCTCAAGATTGGGACATGTCAGACCACGTCCGTGTCAGCACTGTTCACAGATTTCAGGGAGGGGAGGAGCCATTCATCGTTTTCGATTCCGTCGAGGGTCTTGGCACAAGAGTGGCTCCGATGTTGTCAGGTAGTCAGGCGGACTCTGACCCTACGAGGCTCTTGAACGTTGCAATCACGCGGAGCAGACAACGTTTCTACTTCATCGGGAATACGACCCATTTGATCTCGAGTCTGAAATCGGATGCCGTTTTGGCGAGAATCGTCGAGCATCTCCTGCAGGCTGCCCAAATCATCCCATCTGAGTCTCTCGTTGACCCCTACTTTTGTTCGGACTTTGAGAGGTGGGCTGACGCGCTGCTCGTTGATAGCGGCCCGATCCGGAAGCCAATCCCTGTCGACCAGTACACTGAAAGAGATTTCTGGCCCCAATTCATCGAGGATTTCCGTGCGGCTCAGAAGAGAGTCTTCATTTACAGTCCGTTCTTGACCGTGAAGAGAGTCGCGAAGTTCATGGATACTCTCCGATCAAAAGCCGCCAACGGGGTCGAGATACATGTGCACACATGGCCGAGCAATCGCCAACAGGGTGTCATGGCTGAACAGTCACGCATTGCTGTCGGGAGTCTGCGCGGCATAGGGGTCAGAGTCATCGAAGAGTACCACACGTCCAGGAGGCATTTCAAGACCGCCATCATTGACGACCGAATCCTCTGGGACGGGAGTCTCAACATACTCAGCCACAGCGGAACGGGCGAGCACATGTGGCGGGTCGAGGGCGAGTCTTCAGTGAAAGAAGTGTTGAAAAACTTGGAACTGGAAGATGAGTTGCCCAGCGGTTTCCAATCCCCCGAGATGTGTGTGAATCCAGATTGCGGTGGTTATCTGATCGTTCGCTCCAAGTTCGGCAGGAAGTTCTGGGGTTGCTCCAACTTCGCAACCAAGGGATGTCGTTTCACAAGACCGATCCAGGGCGGGTCGACGAGCAAACGGGGCGGAAAGAGGTAGCGACCTGCTGCGTTCTATCTCTAACAGCAGCTCCCTCGCTTCCCTCACCCCCTTCGACTACGCTCAGGACAAGTCGCTCGGGACAAGTCGTTCGGGATGAGAGCGCAATTGGGAGACGGTATGAACTGGATACTTCTCTTTGTGGGATTGGCAGCCGGGGCGGTGATTGCGTGGGCGGTCATGCGGGCGCAGAGTCGGGCGGCGTTGGAGGCGGTGCGCGCCGAGGTGACGGCGGCCAATCGGGATGCGCTGGGCATTGTCGGCAAGGAAATCGAGGACAAGAACACCGAGATCGGCAAGCTGCGCAGTCTGTATGATGGCGAGCGTGTCGCCCGCGCCGGGTTGGAAGCGACACTGCGCGAGACCGAACGAAGACTCGAGGAGCAGAGGCAGTTTGTCGAGAACAGCAAGAAACAATTGGAGGATACATTCAAGGCACTCTCGAAGGATGCGCTCGACAGCAATACGCGATCATTCTTGGAGCGCGCCGACGCGGCGGTCAAGCCGTTGGATGAGGCGCTCCATCGCTACGAGGAACAGACGCGACTACTTGAAGCCAGCCGACAACAGGCCTATGGCAGTCTCGAAGAACAACTGAAGACCGTTACCAAGGTTACACAGCAGGTACAGGTCGAGGCGGACAATCTCGTCAAGGCGCTCCGTAAACCCCAAGTACGGGGCCGATGGGGAGAGCTCACGCTCCGGAACGCCCTCGAACAGGCGGGGCTCTCCAAGTATTGCGATTTCCAGGAGCAGGTCTCGGTTGGCGATGGTAACACGATTCAACGACCCGACGTCGTGGTTCGCATGCCCGGGGGACGGGAAGTCGTGATCGACTCGAAGGTCCCGCTCGAAGCGTTCCTGGATGCCGTCGAAGCCTCCTCCGACGAAACGCGGGCCGAGGGATTCCGGCGACATGGAAAACAGGTACGGGAGCATCTCAGGAAGTTGAGCGGCAAGGAATACTGGAAGCAGTTTGCCCGAACCCCGGACTATGTCGTGATGTTCATTCCAGGTGAGTCCTTCTTTGTCGCCGCGGTCGAGGTTGAACCCGGATTGATCGACGAGGCCATCCGCAACAGAGTCGCGCTCACGTCGCCCGCGACCGTCGTCATGGCGCTGCGTACTCTGGCCATGGAATGGCGGGAGGCGCAGTTCGCCGAAAACGCCGAGCAAATCAGAAGACTCGGCCACGAGTTTCACGATCGTATTGCGACCTTTGTCAGCCACTTCGCGGGAGTCGGGCGGTCTCTGGATCAGGCGATGGCATCGTATGACAAGGCGGCCGGTTCGCTGGAGTCGCGGGTCTTGGTCACAGCACGGAAACTGAAGGAGCTCGGTGCCACGGCGCAGACGGACATTCCCGAAGTGCCCGCCATCGGACGTTTGAGCCGCGGTGTGCAGGCGGACCTTTTGACCGCTGATTCTGACGACGGGATCTGAGCCGTCTCGGAACCCCGACAGAATGAACGAACAAACAAACGAAGAACTCCCTCACCCCTTCGGCTTCGCTCAGGGCAAGCCGATCCGTCCTCCGGACGGATCGACCTCTCCCGGAGGGAGAGGTTATCACTCGCCCGCTTTCTCCGGTCGGGATGAGAGGTTTTGACACGCCAGACATCGTATCACCCGCCCCAGTCCTCCAATCGAATCGGCCACGTCTCTCTTTCTGATAGACGGACTTGGCTTCAGGCTCGCACGCAAAGGCCGATACAAGAGAATAACAAGCGCGGAGGAGCACTCTCCCTCCGTCCATGACGTTACACCCGGTTTCAGGGACCGAAACCATGTTCACCACACGTACCACTCGCATTCTGACCGTACTCGCGGCGGTCGTACTCGTTGCCATGGGCGCAATAGCACACGCGCAAGACGTCAATCCGCGGCGGATGACGCTCCCCGAAGAGAATCTGGCGAAGGAGGCGTATCTCACGGTGCCGTCGGGCGCGATGGTGGCGGCGCTGTCGTACGAGTATGAGATTCTCGAAGATGCCTACGCCAAACGGGAGATAGCCGCCAACACCGACAATTCGACCACGCTCAACAACACGGTGGCGCTCGATCTGACCTATGGGTTGTCGTCGGCGCTGACGGTCAACGCCATCGTGCCCTACAAGTATGTCTACAACACGCACCGGGTCGACTCGGGTCTGGCGACCGGGACGCCGGGGTTGTTCTTCGATTCGCGGCGCGGTACGCAGGGGCTGGGCGACGTGGTGGTGATGACCTATTGGAAGCTCCACTTTGGCTCCCTGTTGCGTTTCGGCAACGACTATGAACAGGACGGTCGGGACGGCTACGACGACTACATCGATGAAGGGAACAGCGTTTACGCCGGGCGTGAGCAGGGCGCGGTGGTGGCGCTGGCGCTGGGGGTGCGTCTTCCCACCGGGCGCACTGATGTGAAGGACAAGGACGGCGGCCGTCTGCCGGACGATCTGCAACTCGGCACCGGAACGATGGACCCGATTGTCGGGCTGCTTTATCATCATCGCTACTACCGACTGGGATGGGGTGCGTCGGCGTTAGGTCGTATTTCATCGCAGGAGAACATCAATCACTATCAATGGGGCAATGAGATCCTCGGCGCGGCGTATGTTTCCTACCGGCTCACGCGGGCATTGGAATGGGTCAATCAGGCCAACGGCAACTACATGGAACGCGACCGGCTCAATGGCGCTCCGGTGACCAGTCGCGGCGGGTCGATTGTGTACTACACGCCATCGTTGATCTATGTGGGCTCGCGCGCGGTGACATTCCAGGCCTCGGTTCAGATTCCGATCTATCGCAACTTCAACGAGTCGCAGTTGTCGTCCGACTATATCGCCAATGTGCGGACGACGTTTCTGATCGATTGAGGCACCTGCTGTCATCCGTGGCCGTATCGACGGAGCCCCGCTTCCTGCCCTGTCATCGAGTCCAGATGTTTCATCAGGGGGCTGAAAGCCCCCTGTCCTCTTCTGCAACTGGTTGCACAACCTCGTTCCTGTGCGGTCGGGTGCCCTTCAGGGTGAATCCTTCAGGATGAACCCACACCCGGCGCCACAACGTGTTTTGACCATGTATCTCGGTTGTGAAACCGATTCTGGCGTTGGGGTGTCAGTATGGATCACTGGAAAGTGATTGACCTGAACGAGGTGGGGTTTGAGGTTCCACGCGAGGTCTGACTGAATGGAGACGCTGCAACATGTATGATGGCGGTACCCAGAAGATCACTGTTCATCCGCTGACCATCGATCGCTGGGCGGATCTGGAGGCGCTGTTCGGGCCACGCGGTGCCTGTGGAGGATGCTGGTGCATGAGCTGGCGGCTGCCGCGGTCCCAGTTCGACAAGCAGAAGGGGTCGGGGAACAAGCGCGCGTTCAAGGCGATTGTGAAGTCCGGCACGCCGCCCGGTCTGCTCGCCTATGTCGGTGGGGAGCCGGTGGGATGGTGCGCTCTGGCCCCGAGGGAATGCTATCCGGCGCTTGGACGTTCACGGATATTGGCGCCGATCGATGATCAGCCGGTCTGGTCGATCACCTGCTTCTTCGTCGCCCGGCCGTATCGACGTCAGGGGATCAGCGTTCACCTGCTCGAAGCCGCCGTCAAGTTCGCCAAACGCCGGGGTGCGCGGATCGTCGAGGGATATCCGCAAGAGCCGGCCAGCGGTCCCTGGCCGGATGCGTTCGTCTGGACCGGAACGGCGGCTGCGTTTCGTCGCGCAGGATTTGTCGAGGTGGCCCGACGCTCTGCCGCCAGGCCGATCATGCGATATCGGCTGAAGTAGTCGCGAACTCAGTTCGACCCGCCGCGGCGGGCTCACCACAGGCAGGATTTCTGACCTACGCGCTCTATCACTATTCTGCCAGAAGGTCTTTCGCACCACAGTGTGAATGGGCAGACAAGGGGCTTAAGTCCCTTGTTTACCATCGTGTGTCACGTGACCGGCAATTCGCGGGGGCTTGCCCTCGATTCTATGGGGCACAGGGCGCGGGGCCATTGCGGAAGAGGTACTCGGCCAGATAGATGATGTCGGCGATTTCGGTCGTGCCATTGCCGTCGATGTCGGAGGGTTCATACGGCGGCAGCGGCGTGCCCCGGCGAAGCGTCATATTGATGAGACGGACGAGATAGACGACGTCGTAGCGGGGCGTGATCGCGACACCGGAATTCCACAGATCGCCAAGGAATCTGGGCCAAGGGCGGCCCCGGGTTCCTGCGGGAGTGCCCAACTCCCAAGCCGCGACGTTTTCGGAGGTCGATTGCACGGTGACCATGTCGGTGCGGCCATCACGGTCGATGTCGCCGACCAGTGGGGCCGGGATGATCGGGGAGGAGCCGTAGCCGAAGTTGATCGGATATCCCGGCACCAGGCGGCCGTCGGGTTTGAGCGCGACGATCTGATCGGGTCCGAAGAGGAGATCGCCGACGCGCAGGACGATTTCCGGGGCGTCGTCACCATCGATGTCGACCAACGCGACGGACGATAGTGAGCCGGAGAGATCGGCCAGTAGTCCATTGGTCGAGTCCGATCCGAGGGGCGCGCCATTCGCATGGAAGGCATAGAGGAGTCCGTCCCCCACGGAGTACGGGGCCGCGAACAGCTCCAATGTCCCATCACCATCGACGTCGCCCGCCGCCAGTGAATACAAGACGTACTTGTCCCAAGTCTGGGGGATCTGGCGCGGCCACCCCGGCAGACTGCGTCCGTGCACATCGACGATATTGATCAGATAACGGCCGCGCTCTGAACCGGTGGCGACGTAGGCGATGTCGCGCACGTTGTCGTCGTCGAAATCGCCGATGACCACGGCGTGGATGGAGTAGTGGCTGACGAGCAGCGAGGAATCGAGGCCGATCATCGGCAGCGCGGTTTGGCCATCAAAGATGTGGATTTCATCCCCGACGGCGATGAGCTCAGGTCGGCCATCGCGATTCAGATCGCAGATGGACGCCTGCGGGGGTGAGCTACTGGTCGGGCGGACGTACGGGATCATGCCGAACGAGCGGCCCCCGGCGGGGACGTAGCGCGTCCCATCCTCATTCCAGACGTGAATGGCACCGTTGCGGTCAATCGCCGCGACCTCCAGCGCGCCGCGACCGTCCATGTCGCCGACGCTCGGCAGACTGTTCCCGAAGATACCGTTCAGCCGGCCGTCAAACGGGCGCGGCCAGGAATAGTACTGCTCGCCGATGAAGGCGTAGGCGTACATGGCGTCGCGCCCGGCGACGATCACCTCGAAGCGGCCATCGAGGTCGAGATCGGCGATGGCGCAAGCCGTAGACAGATCGGCCTGGATGTCGCGCGGCCAACCGGGATAGGGTGTGCCATCGGCACGGAGAATGTGCAGTCCATGCGTGGTCGGACAAATGACTTCATCGCCGGCGGTCCCATCCAGGTTTACGGCGGTGACGGCGAAATGCGTCGGTGCCGGCAGCGTGACCGGCCATCCGGCCATAAACGCATCTTGGACCGTCACGCGAAGGGAATCTCTCATTCCGCCGCCGGGCGCATCGACCGACAGGATCAGGAAGTACTCACCTTCCAACAGAGAGTCTGTCCGCCAGACGGCCAGCGTATCCTCCCACACAGGACGGTTCGAAGTCCCAATCGCGTGCACGTCTCCATTGGGAAGCGGTCCGACGGCATCGAGGCGGTAGCCCCGGAAGCCGGGTGCCGCGGCGCTGCCGACGATAGTCCTGAGCAGTTGTATCGTATCGTGAGGAAGCGGTGACAGGAGGCGTGCGGTCGCCCGTTGTACAAGATAAACCGGGACATCGAGCCGCGCATCCGGCCCGGCATCGAGGCGGATTGTGTAGGGGCCTTCAGCAGTGTTCGTTGTCCAATGCGCCAGCAGGCCGGAGTCAACCGGAGTGGCGGCCGAAGTGATCGTGGTCCAAGTCAGATCCGCCGGCGGATGGCCGGCGGCGACTAGGACCAGGTAATGATCGAACGCCAGACCGGTCGCCGATCCGACGATCGCCATATCGCCGCCGATCCACTCATACGACTTGGGTGACTCGATCCGCACGAACAGACCCGGGAGAGCGGCGAGGGCCGTCTCGAGGTCGATCCGTCCGGCGAGGGGAGAACCGACGATCTCATGCACCGTCGCCCGCAGAATCTCCCGGATCCGCTCATTCGTCAATCCCGGCGCGAACGACAGCAGCACCGCTGCCGCTCCACTGACATGGGGTGCGGCCATCGATGTTCCCGAGGCAATCAGGTAGTCGTTGTCGATAATATGCACGCGCGGTTCGCCGACGTCGGCGTAGAGATCGGTGCCGGTGGCGCGGAGGGAGAGGATGTCGACTCCCGGCGCGAGGAGATCGATGAATTCGTTGTAGGTGGAGAATCCGGCCAGTTCATCGCGGGCGTTGGTGGCGCCGACGCCGATCGTTTGGGGATATGCCGAGGGATAGAAGATCTGATCATCGCCGGAGTTCCCCATGGAAGCCACCAACACGACGCCCCGGTCATGGGCGAAGGCGAGAGCATCTTCGAGCACGCGGGAGCGGAACTGGCCGCCCCAGCTCATGTTGATTACGCGGGCGCCGCGCGCGACGGCATAATAGACGGCCTGTGCCGAGACCGAGAAGAAGGGGTTGGGAAAGATCTTGACCGGCAGGATGCGCGCCGGCGCACAGATTCCCGCGATGCCGATGCCGTTGTCGACCGTGGCCGCGATCGTGCCGGCGACATGAGTGCCGTGTCCCATGTAGTCCGCGACGTCATTATCGCCGACAATGTCCACCGGCGTGGCGGCGGCATTACCGGAGAAATCCCAGCCGCAGACGTCGTCGACAAGACCGTTGTGGTCATCGTCGAGTCCATTCCCGGCGGTCTCGCGTGAGTTCCTCGCGAGGTTGTCCCTGAGCTCGACGTGCCCTGTGTCGACGCCGGTGTCGAGGACGCCGACGATCACATCCGCCCATGGACCAGGACGCGAGTAGGCCGCCGGAAAACGGATGTCGGCACCGATGCTGCCGTTGCGCTCGATCAAAGTGTCGTTTTCCTCACCGGGGACACTCAGGACGGACCAGTAGGGTGCACCGGTGTTCTCCAAATCCCATTGTCGGCTGTAGAGAGGATCACTGGGGCGTTGATGGAGCTCCCAGCGGCGGTCGATTTCGGCGTATTCGACCCAGGGAAGGTCGCGCAGACGATCGACAGCTTCTTGTGGTGTCGTCGTCGAATCAACCGCCAGCACGAAGGTACGCGCGCCCGGGTGGTCCTTCCCAGCCTCCGTCATCGGGATGCCGACGGCATTCGTCCACAGTGGCTTTGCACCGTGCACGCCCAAGGATGAGCACCAACGTTGGATCGTTCCTGCCGCGCCGGCAGCGGAGATGCGATCATGCGGATTGCGTGTCGCCGGGGGGAGTCCGGCAAACTCCGGCTTCACCTTCACGATGACGCTGTGGGATTCTGCCGCTGTGTCCGCCATCGTGGTTCGGGAGGACAATGGAATGGTCGCGGCAGATAGGACATGTGGGGATGCCGCCGTCGCGAGAGTCAGGAAGAGGGTCAGCACGACGGCAAGAGATCCCTCACCCGATCCGACCTTCGGTCGGATCGACCTCTCCCGGGGGGAGAGGTTACCTTGGCCACACGCTTTCCTGCCGGACATCGGCGTTGGCGCGTCGCCTTGCTCGCCCATTACTCGTCGTCTCCCGAGCATGTCGGACAATGCGGAATGCCGGGTCTATTTCATGAGCAAGAGCTTCTCCGTGCTCACGGTCGCTTTTGTCGCCAGTCGGGCGATGTACAGTCCCGAGGCCACGGGGCGGCCCTGCTGGTCATCTCCCATCCAGGTCACCTCATGCGAACCGGCATCCTGACGGCGGTCGATCAACGTCGTGATCCGCCGTCCGAGAACATCATACACATCCAGACGGACATTGCCGGGCTGCTCGATGGAATACGTGAGGGTCACGGCGGCGTTGAAGGGATTCGGATTCGCCCTGATGAGTTGGTGTGTTCCGCGCGGGCGCGGTACCACGGCGCCCGGTCCGATCGACAGAAGGAAGGTGATGCAATCGCGGCCCGCCAGGGGATGACCATCCCGGAAGCGACCGGTCACGACCAAAGCTTGAGTCTGATGGTCCACTGTCGGCTGGACAGCGGCGACGACGTCGGCGCCACGAAACCGGCAGACCAGATCGATAACTCCGTCCTTGCCGGTAGCAGCACAATCACAGGGAGATTCACGCCATTCCAGGGGTGCTGCCAGATCCTCGTAATCCCAGGAGACGGGCGCAACGCCTGCCATTCTCACCGTAGCAGGATCGACCGTAGACACGTCGAAGCTCGCGGTCCCCAGCAATGCCACAGGGAGATCGCCACCGGGCACCACGCCGGTGGCCCGCGGACGGTCGATGTCTCTGATCATGAAATCTGCGAGCGTGTTGGGGCACTGCTGGGGACGGATATCGATCGCGACGATCACCGGCGGATGGAGAAGACTGTCGTAGACCTGCCGGGCTCGAATTGCCGCCTCGCGCAAGGATGCGACGGATTCGAGCCGGTCGTTGCCTTGTCCGACCAGAACGGCGAGAGCGACGACTTGCGTGTCGCCCGGGGCCATCGTGAACGGCCCGGAGTTGACCATGAAGCGACGGTCCGACGGATTGTCATCGAGCCAGCCACTTCCGGCCACCGGATCGCCGGAGAGCATGTAGGCGGTGGGAAGTCCCGTGACCGGGTTGATGACGACTTCTCCATCCACCGACAGACCGTGCATGTAGTAGTACCCGGCCAACGCGAAGTTCGGATCGTCGCCGTTGGCGAAGCCGCTGAATGCGGTCATCGGCCTGGCCTGATCGACTGTGCCGCCACGCGGACCCTCCAAGAGGACATACCCCACGGCGGGCGGGGCGCTGCCATAGATGGCATCGGGGCCGCTGTTGTAGCAATAGCCGAGCGACAACGACGTATCGCACCCGACCAGGTCGTCACCGGCGCTGCCGAGATCGGCATCGCACCACAAGGAAACGTAAGGGTCACGGAAGATCGAATCGCCTTTGTTGATGATGGTGAAGCGCAGGAAGATCGTGCGATCCAGCGAACCGGGGATGTTATGGCCCCACACCAGCGTCTGTACTTCGATTCCGAGAGGCAAGGGACTACCGGGGTCGGCGTCGCGGGCGTATTGATTGGCATCGTTACAGACGGCCCAGAGGGTCTGATCGCCCAACAGCAACGGCAACGGTCGTCCTTCGGCGTCGAGTGAATCGTTGCCCCAGAAGTCCCTCGCGGCTGGCGCGCCGTCGTCGAAGGGCCAGTCGCGGTAGTCCGGATTGCTTGCGCGCGTGTCGCCGCGATTGATTTTGTAGACGTGGAAACGGGGTTGATCCGGTACATACGTGCTCTGCTGCATCGGGCCGGGAACGTAATCGAAAGCATACTCGGCCGTAGAAGCCCGCACGCCTTTGCCCAGCTTGGCGGCGACCCAGAGGCCGCCGGCGAAGATCGCCGTCTTGTCGGAATTCCCCGGGTAGTGCAAGCCGCCTTCGTTACTGAGCAGTCCCGTCACATCGAAGGCGAATGACCCCCGATTGGTCACGAACATGAGAAGCGAGTTGGCGTCGAAGTGGGCGGAGTAATCGGGCGTCTTGGCGTCGGTGTGTAGCGCCCGCTGCGGCGGCTGGGCTGCGACCGCAGGTCCGACGCCGCGGCCCAAGAACGAGAGAGAGAATAGCGCGATGCCGCACATCGCAAGTGCTGGGCGGTTGATTGTGGGCATGAACACTCCAACTCGGCAGGAACAGAAGGGGCAATCCAAATCACGCTCCGGGCGATCGGGGCTTCGATCGGCCGGTGCACGTTCTACAACAATATAATGTAACCGTTTGTTGCCGGTTGGCGGAAATCGGCATTGGGCTCCGGGCGCAGGATCGACATCAACAAGAAACAGCAGATCCCTCGCTTCCCTCACTCCGTTCGGGACAAGTCGCTCGGGATGACAGATTGAGAGCGCTATCCCTATTCGGCTCACAGGAACCGATCAGGGTATCTGTGGACATCCCGAGGGGTACGGGTTGCAGGCGCAGGGATTGCAGAATGTGTGAGGGGTGTCGCGGAAGGCCACATCGATGAAGAGGAGAACGTCGGTGACGTTGGTGACGCCGTCGCAATTCACGTCGGTCCTGCCCGCCGGCGCATGCGGGCAGGCGACATCGACCAGCGGCGCACCACTCCGGAAGGCAATGTCGACGGCGTGCACAACGTCGTACAGATTGACGGTTCCGTTCGGATCGGGATCGCCGTGGTGTAGGCAGCCGACCTGATCGGCATTTGGGAAGTACGGGCAGTTGTCGCAGGCGTCACCGACCCCGTCGCTGTCCGCGTCCTCCTGACCGGGATTGACGAACGTGGGGCAATTGTCGGCGACGTCGAAGACGCCATCGTGATCCGCATCGGCGGCCTCGGCGAACGTGATCGTTCCCGCGGACCAATTGCCCGTCGTGGCGCCGCCGTCGGTGACTTCGCCATAGACCCACCATGTCCCCGGAGGAATCGACGCGGAGTTCAGCACATGGAACCCGGTCGGGCCATCGGTGAACTCGGAGGCCTCCACCGGGATCTGGTTGCCGTCGAGCACCGGTTGCGCGTTCACGTACAACGTGACCCACGTCGGATCACTGTCCGGATCGGATGCCAGCCAGGTGACGGTGTAATTTTCGAACCCATGCACGCGCACGACATTCCCCGCTGGCGGATCGAGAATCGTCAGGGTCGGGGGATTGCTGGACGGGGGGTTGATCGTGAGCTCGTATATGGGATTGACGGCATTGTTGTAGCCGTACACGTGCACGTAGTACCATCCACCGCTGCGGCCGGCCAGTGAGATAGACTCACTGTCGACGATCGCATCGGAGCGAGCGACCTCAGATCCGGCGGCATCCAGCAGCCGCATGTCCAAGTCTCCGGCGCCGTGCAGGAAATCGATGCGCACGAAATCACCGGCCGCGCCCGGGTCACAGGCATAGAACTTGAAGTAGTCGCCGTTGGCGGCGGCGTGGATCGACAAGTTGGAGATCACTTTCAGCGGGTTGCAGGGGCCGAGATTTGGGCTGTTGGGTTGACCCACGGGACGGGAATCGACGGAGGCGCGATCGTCATTCGGCTCATAGGCGTCGGGAAGGAATCCGCCACTGCCGCCGATCGTGACTTTCACGCGCGCGGTGTTATTACCCTCGTTGGCTTCGAGGATCTTATTGTCCGGGTCGGCCTCGGCTTCGAGCCAGTAGACGCCGGGGGGGACATCCGTAATGTCGATGTTTTGTCCGGGCAGCCCCTTGGAGTAGAGATCGAGCCATCCGACCGAGATGCCCTGCTGTTCGCGCGAGCAGAAGAAGAACTCGCCGGCCCGATTGAAGTTCACCACGGAGCTGTCGTAGATCGCCAGGTCAACGATGCAGAAGCTGGTCTTCGCCCCTTGGGCGACCACGGGCCCGACGCCATCGGCGGGGAGAATCTCACGCAGTCGATACAGGCACCATCCTTCAAAATGAATGTGCTCGTGGGTCGGATGGTAGATGAATGTCCCCGCCTCCCGTTCCCAAGAAGTGCCGTCAGAGCGGAAGATCCGTTGGTCGACGACCTGCTGGGTGTCGTTGATCGGCGGCAGGATTCCGACCAGCTCGAGCTTGCCGGGTCCGACGTTGGGGGTGGCATTGGCGAACCGCAAGTGGACGTGCCCCGGTTCGATGGTCGTGACGATGTCGTTGTTATACAGGTCGGACTGCCGCACGATAATGTCGGGGAGCAGGTCCACGACTGTCGTTTCGACCGCTGGGGACGCCGGCGCACAGTCGGGAGCAGAAACCGCCAGCACCAACACCGACAGGGTCAGAGTGAATAATCCGGCCGGTGTTCGGCGGTCACCCATAGAAGCGCGCCGCGTGCGATATGCCCTCGAATGCACGCATTCAACATAGCATAATTCGGAGAAAAAGCAACCGCTATTGGACATGGCCGACCCGTCGTCGATGGCGGCGCAAAATCGCTGTCGGCAAAAGCCCAGGGCGGTAAATTGGCTGCGACGCCATGGATGATCCCGCGCCCGCCAGTATTCCCCCGTCCGCCGGAACGCCACGGCGATGGCTGATTCTGAGTGCGGCGGTGTTGCCTCTTGTGATTTACGTTGTTCTGGCAGCGCGGCTCTGGAGCTTCAGCATCGATGATGCGGCCATCTCCTTTCGCTATGCCCGACATCTGGCGGCGGGGCAGGGGCTGAGTTGGAATCCCGGCGGCGCACCGGTCGAGGGATACTCCAACTTCCTATGGGTGTTGATCCACGCCGCGTTCGGTCGGATCGGCTTCGGCATTGAGATTGCAGCGAAGATCACCGGTGTGGTCTGCGGCAGCGTGAGTCTGTTGCTGCTGTCCCTGCTGTGCCGCCGTCTTTGGTCATCCGTGCGATACTGGTGGCTGCCGGCCGTTCTTGTCTCCCTCACGTCGACATGGGTCGCCTGGAGCGTCAGCGGACTGGAAACACCGATGATGGGGATATTTCTGTTGGTCTCCGCCATGGCCCTCTCCGACCCATCGCGGAATCGTGCACTTCTTCTTTCACTGGGGCTTGGCGGCATGATCCTCACGCGACCGGAAGGACTCGTGTTCGCGGCGATCATCCTCCTCATCGCATTGGCGCGTGACCGAGTGCAGCCCTGGAAGAATCGAGTCGGTGCACTGCGATACCCACTTCTTGTCGTGCTGGGTGTGACGGGTGCTCTGACGGTTCTTCGATTACTCTACTACGGCACCCTGTTTCCCAACACCGTGACGGCGAAGTTCTCGTTCGCTCTGCCGGGGTGGTCGCACGCGGTGCAGTGGGTGTTGTTCGGAGTGCCATTCTGGGTGGTCTGGGTGCTCGCCGGCTCGGAACTGCGCCGCACGGCCCATTGGTTGCTGTTTGTCACGTCGGCGGCGCTGGTCGTGTGCCAGGTTCTCATCTCTACAACTGTCGTTCCGGTCATGAACTTCCTGCATCGCTATCAGGTCGCCTTGCTGCCGTTGGTTGTGTTGCCGGTTCCTTCCGCCCTCGATCGCCTCGATCGGTTGAGACCGCGGCTCGGGATTCTGTTCGCCGTGTTTCTGGTGCTCTGGTCGCTGCAAGATTGGCACGTGGTCCGGGAGCGCCAGGCGGCCGAAGACTACCTGCGTCGAGGTCGGCACTGCATCGCGGAGCATCTGGTCACGCTCCCCGATTGACCCACGGTGGCACTGGTCGATGCCGGGTGCATTCCCTATTGGACAGACTTGCCGACACTCGATGTCTGGGGACTGTGTGATCGCGAGTTCGCCCGCAGCGGGTTCTCCGCCGCCGCGGTAGTGGCGCGAAATCCGGAGGTCTATGTCATGTCAGTGGATATCACGGCGTCGGGTGATTTGCAGCCGCGGCTCGGGATGGATCGCGCCATGATGAATGATTCGTTGTTCCGGAAACGATACGGGCTCTGGAAATACTGTCTGGGCAGGACAACAACGGCGGTTTGGCGCTACGACTATGCGATCCTGCTCAATAAGGCGTGGGCGGAATCCCGGGGGATGAGCTTGCGGTCGGTGGATTGATGATCCAGCGTTGTCACATCTCTTTAAGGGCGTCTAACAGAATGAATGAACGACGAGCACCCTCACCCGATCCGGTCGCCCGCCGGATCGACCTCTCCCCCTCGACTTCGCTCAGGGCAAGCCGGAGGGAGAGGGTCGGGGTGAGGGAGCTTTTTCGTCCGTTCGCTCTGTCAACTGCCCTGAGGAGAGGAAGCCCCTTGCCCTGACTGTCCAGCGGGCGTATTGATCCGGCAGGCGGCCAGTGCCGCTCCGAATCCATTGTCGATGTTCACGACCGAGACGCCCGGTGCGCACCCCGCCAACATCGCCAGCAGCGCCGCCAAGCCGCCGAAGGCCACGCCATACCCCACCGACGTCGGCACGGCGATGACCGGACGCGGTATCAACCCCGCAATCACCGATGGCAGTGCCCCTTCCATCCCGGCGACAGCCACGACGCACCCGCAGCGGCTCAGTTCGTCACGGATCGCCGCGACACGATGCAGCCCGGCGATGCCAATGTCATAGCGCCGCAATGCCGAATGCCCGATCGTCTCGATCGTCAATGCCGCCTCCTCCGCCACGGGGAGATCGGATGTTCCGGCGGACACCACCGCGATCGGCGGCGCAGCGACACGGCGCTCCGGATCCAATCGCCGCAAGATCCCGGCCTCGGGATGATACTCCAGGTCGGGCAGCGCTTTTCGTGCCGCCTCGGAGTGGCTGCGATCCGCACGCGTCGCCAGAAGGACGCGGTGCGATTCGGCCTGACGTGAGAGAATGGCGGCGACTTGCTCCGGCGACTTGCCGGCACAGTAGACAACCTCGATGAATCCCGTGCGCGACTCGCGCTGCATGTCGAGCGTGGCGAAACCGAGCGCACTGACCGGCCAGTGCGCCAAAAGACGTCCGGCCTCGCGCGGATCGAGCCGACCGGCAGCGACATCGGCAAGGAGGGAGCGTATGTCCATCAGATCACATCGGGAAGCAATTGGTCGATTCCACACCCGCGAGGCCGCTGCACCAATGGGCAAACAAGGGGCTTAAGCCCCTTGTTCTCCAATACGATGGCCGACTCTGCCGCGCTTGGAGCCCCTGACACAAAGACGACCATGGCGTGGCGGTTGTGTGCAAGGGAGTGGCGATGCGGCTCTCACGCGGCAGAATCCCTCACCCTGACCCTCTCCCGGATGGAGAGGGAGAATGAAAACCTCTCCCGCCGGGAGAGGTCGAGCCGTCCGGAGGACGGATCGGGTGAGGGAGCTCTTTCGTCCGCTCATTCTATCCGATGGTCTTGCTGATTCAACCCCGCCGGACGGTACCCCTGCAGATCGACGGCCACATACTTGTATCCGGCTTCCTGCACGGCTGCGACGACTCGTTCCCGTACCGTCGCATCACCGATTCTGGCCCAACCCTCGGGCTGCAACTCGACACGCGCCAGATCGCCATGGTGGCGCACACGATGCCCTCGGAATCCCAGAGCCGTCAGCGCCGCCTCAGCGCCATCGACCTTTTGCAACTCCGCGCGCGTGATCGCCGTCCCGGTCGGAAAGCGCGACGCCAGACACGCCGTCTGCGGTTTGTCCCAGGTCGGCAGACCACGGGCTTGCGACAACGCCCGAATCTCGTTCTTGCTCATACCGACATCAACCAACGGCGCTTCCACCGCGAATTCCCTGGCCGCTCGCTGGCCGGGACGGACGTCGCCGGCATCGTCGGGAATGGCGCCATAGAGAAGATGCGCGATCCGCTCACGCCGCGCCAACTGACCGAGGACCGTGAACAACTCCGCCTTGCAGAAATAGCACCGCTGAGAATCGTTGCGCAACCAACGCGGGTCGTCGACCTCGGCGGTGTAGACGACTCGCCAGTTCCAGCCCCGCTCGACGGCCAGTGTCCGCGCGAACACAAACTCCGGACCGGCCATGGATGGTGACTGGGCGGTGACGATCAGGGCGCGCTCCCCCAGCACATCGTGGGCGACATCCGCCAGGTATGTGGAATCGACGCCGCCGGAATAGGCGACAATCACCGGGCCGAGCGAACGCAGTCGCCCGACCAGGACTGACTCCTTCTCACGCAGGGAGTCGGAGACCATTGTCTGATCACCGCAGGTGAATCCGGAGTTCATCGTCGTTGACCCGGCCGCCCCTGCGCCTGCGAGCGGCACTCTTGAACGCGCGCCGGGTTCCAAGTATTGGCGATCTCCTGTGTCACGGATTCGGCGGACAATCCGCGATCCGTCATCACGCGCGGACGAGCAGCACCGGAATTCTGGCCCGGTGATGGACATCGGAGGCGACGCTCCCCCGGATGAGGTCGCCGATGAACCGATGTCCATGCGTGGCCATGGCGATCAAGTCGCAATGCTCACTGTCGGCCGCCGCCAGTACCTCTTTGGCGGGATTGCCGCACACCAAGAGAGTGCGGACCTCGAACCCCTCGGCTTTCAACTCGCTTTCGCGGCGCGCCAGGTAGTCGCGGTCCCGGCGCATCTCCTCCGATTCGCCGAAGTACTTCTGATTGCGCGCCATGTAGCCATCGGCCACATGAATCAGCGTCAGCTTCGCCTTGGTGAAGCGCGCCAGCCCGCGGATATGGGCCAGAATCGCCTCGTCGGTCGGCGTGTTCTCCAGCGGTATCAAGATATGTCGGTACATGGGTCACCTCCACTGGAATCCCAATGCCGATCGATCTCCGAACGGCAGGAGTGTGCAGTCAGGTGCCCACACCTGACCGCGGCGCCGGGTGTGGGCACCCGGCGCCACGGGGGCATCATGTGTCGCCGGGATCATCGCCTCACTCAACCCACCCATTCGCGCACGGTCTGCGCCAACATGAATACGTTCAGCGTGATGATAACGAAAGTCACGATCCAGGCCACGATCACCAGCCAGCGTCGATTGGCGAATCGCCCCATCTTCTTCCTGTCGCTGGTGAATTGGACCAGCGGCACGACCGCGAACCCGAGCTGCAGCGAGAGTATCACCTGGCTCAAAATCAGGAGTTGGCCGACGCCGCGTTCGCCGGAAAAACCGGCGACGATCACCGCCGGAACGATCGCCACGAGCCGCGTCATCAATCGTCGCAGCCACGGACGGATGCGGATGTCGAGGAATCCCTCCATGACAATCTGGCCGGCCATGGTTCCGGTCAGCGTGGAGTTCTGACCCGAGGCCAGGAGCGCCACGGCAAAGAGCGTACTGGCAAAGGCGGCACCGAGGATCGGGGTGAGCAACTGATAAGCATCGGCAATGTCGGCGACCCCCTCGTGCGCGGAGCCATGGAACGCCGCGGCGCTCAGAATCAGGATCGCCGCATTGATGAAGAAGGCGAACAGCAGCGACACGGTCGAGTCGATCGTGGCGAAACGGATTGCCAGCGCCCGCCCGTTGTCGGTGCGCTCATAGGCGCGGGTCTGGACGATGCTGGAGTGCAGGTACAGATTGTGCGGCATCACCGTGGCGCCGAGAATGCCGATGGCGATGTAGAGCATCCCCGGATTGGTGATGATCTCCGGCCGAGGCACCAGACCACCCAGCATCGCCGACAAGGAGGGCTCAGCGACGATCAACTCGTAGGCAAAGCAGCCGCCGATCACGGCAATCAACCCGGCCACGAGTGATTCCACATAGCGAAACCCGCGATACTGCATGAACAGCACCAACAGGACGTCGGCGGCCGTGAGGACCACGCCGACGACCAGCGGAATGCCGAAGAGGAGATTGAGCGCAATCGCCGAGCCGATCACCTCGGCCAGATCGCAGGCCGCGATGGCGATCTCGCAAAGCACCCAGAGGACCATGGCGACCGGGCGCGAATAGTGATCGCGACAGGCCTGTGCCAGATCTCGCCCGGAGACAATCCCCAGCTTGAGCGCCAGATGCTGCAGGAGGATCGCCATCAGATTGGAGATCAGGATCACGCTCAGCAGGGCGTATCCGAATCGGGCACCCCCGGCCAGATCGGTCGCCCAGTTCCCCGGGTCCATGTACCCGACCGCGACCATCAGCCCCGGGCCGCTGAAGACCCACAGCTTCCGCCAGAAGCCGGCCCCGTCCGAAACCGGGATCGACGCGTGCACCTCCGGCATCGAGGGTGTGCTGACGTCGCGCCGCCAGCCGTCGGTCGGTTTAGCTGTGGAGGATGGAGATCGCGACCGTCGCTGCTTCATGAAGTAGTACCTGCCACAGAGCGTGGCGGTCGCGCCGTCTACTTCCTCAGCCCCAACGTCAGGTACACCCACGGGCGCAGCATCGACCACCAGCCGGTGAAGACGCGGATCTTGGAGTAGTTCTTCTTCGAGGCGGGGTAGCGCATCGCCACCGGCGCCTCGGTAATCCGGTATCCCAGCGTCACGGCATAGTAGTGTATGTAATATTCCATTTCATAGCGGTCCAGCCAGGATTGGTTGATGTCCAGCCGCGGGTCGCGGATCAACGCCAGCTTGTAGGCGCGGAAGCCACAGGTGATGTCGGTGCCGCCGCGATATCCGATCAGCAGCCCGATCAGGCGGGTGACGATCGGGATCGCCAGTTTCCGGAACTGCGGCAGATGCTCGTGGAAGCCGCCGGGCATGTAACGCGAGCCCTGCACGTAATCGTAACCGTCTTCGAGAATCGGCGCCAGCAGCGAGGGAATGTCCTCGGGGTGCATCTTGCCGTTCCCCGCCATGGGAATGAAGATGTCATACCCGCGTTCCAGCGCATAGGCGAAAGCGGTGCGAAAAGCGGCGCCGACGCCGCGGTTCGTGTCGTGACGCAGATGCACGAACGGGAAATGGTCGATGATCGCCCGCGCCTCGTCGGTCGAGCCGTCGTCCATCACGATGACATCGTAGTTGCGCCTCTCGGGAAAACGCGCCAGCGTCGCCTGCAGCTTCTCGCCCTCGTTGTAGACGAAGACGCAAGCGAGGATTTTCGGCGCGGGACTATTCACGGGCGCGACCGGATCGGGCGGCTGGGGCTGAGAATCATGGCGTGAGATCGTCTGACAGAATGGCCAAGGGCCTCTAACGAAATGAACGAGCGAAAGAACTCCCTCACCCGATCCGCCAGCGGCCGATCGACCTCTCCCGGAGGGAGAGGTTAGACTTCCCCTTTCCCCTCTGGGAAGAGGGTCGGCCTGCCCTGAGCGACTTGTCCCGAGCGGAGTCGAGGGAATCCGAAGGGGTGAGGGGTAATCGCGCTCAACACGGGAATCAAGGCTCTCGCAAGATGAACAGCACTACTCATCCTGTTGCGGCTCTTACCGTCGTGCCGCGCCGGCCAGGGTGCGGGCGCGCTGATCCTTGGGATAGTAGGTCAACCAACGCACCGCCGCACGTGCCGCCTCCGCGGTCTTGCCGCGTTGCGCCAGGAAGCCGACATAGTCGTTGTACACCATCCCGTCATTCGGATTCATCCAGAAGGCACGCGCCAGCGACCGCTCTGCCTCGGTGTCACGGCCTGCGTCCTCCTGCATTTTCCCCAACGAAAACCAGTACAGCCGGTTGTCGGGCATCTCGTCGACATACCGCTGAATCGTCGCAACGCCGTCTACCAGCGTTTGCTGCGCGGCCGCCGAGTCACCGGTGACATGCTGATATGCCGCCCACGTCTCATGCGTGCGATAGTATGCCGGAAACGTCTTGCGGGCCTTGTCCATCCAATCGATCCAGCGGGTCGTATCTCCGGCACGCCGATAGTAGTCGGACACGGCAATCATCCGCTCGGGAAACGCCAGCGACATGCCGACACCGTTGTCGTCCAATCCCACCTTCGGGTTGTCGTACCCGCGGTAGAGAAAGACCGAATCCATCAGCTTCGCCGTTGCCGGGTAATCGAACTCCATGGCGCGTTCTTCCGGGAGCACCTCGAATGCCTGGCCAACCATGCGCGTGCGTTTTTCCAGTCCCAACCGCGATTTGTCGGCCGGACCGGAGGAGAAGAAGATCGGGCGTTTCCAACCGTCCTTCGCGTTGTTGATCACGACGTGTTCGACGATCATCATGCTCACCGGCACGTAGCGGTCACCGTCACGGGTGGCGAACAGGTAGTGGCGATTGCCGGACACCGGGTCGCGATAGGGCTCCTTGGGGCGTTCGAGCAACCCGCCGGTGGTGTTGTCCGGAACCGTCCATAGAATCTGATCATCATCGAATGTCACCGGCAGACCCCATTGGTACTTCATCTGCATGATGTACCAGTCGGTCTGCGCCAATGACAGATTGACGATGGAGACGTCCTTGCGCACGCCGTACACGTCCTGGATGCACCACAAGGGGAAGGTGTCATTGTCGCCCGAGGTGAAGAGAATCGCATTCGGCGAGCACGACTGCAGCAGGTTCCAGGCGTAATCGTAGGGCGTGTAATTCTGCGAGCGGTCGGCGCCGCGCCAATTGGCCTGCAGTGTCCGCAGGGGCAAGAGCGCCGCGATAACCGCCACAGCCACCGCCGCCGTGCGGCCACGGCCACCCTTCTCTCCCAGCCGCGCGGCCAGCCCCGCCAACCCCAGACCCATCATCATGCCAAAGACAATGAACCCGGGCGTGAAGAAATAATCCCGGTTGCGCACTTCCATGTAGGCGTCGGGATTGAGACGATAGTACTGCGTCCCGTCGGCGAAGTTCATATACCAGATCAGCCCCACCGAGCCGACCAGAAACAGAGCGACGAGGAACACCCCCTGTGGCGGTGACCGACGGTAGAGCCAGTACGCTCCGAAAGACCCCACCAGGATCACGGGTAACATCGCCCAACCGTCAAAGCCGTATTGCACGCGCCAGTAGCGGTAAAACCCCATGTGGGCATGATCGCCGAACTGGTTGGCCAGCGTACCGCGACGGTCGAACGATCGTTTGATCATCCCGGTCTGGCCGTACTGCTTCCGCTCCAGAAAGCTGCGGAAGGCCTTGAAGGTCTCCGGGTTGTTTTCATCGATGTGCGGATTCTGCGCGGAACGAATCGGCAGGAACAGTTGCGACGAGTATCCCAGCCAGGCGGCGACCATGATCGCCGCGATCAGCCCCCATCCCAACGCCCGGCGACCGAGGGCCATGATCACGCTGATCGCCAGCCAGAAGGCCGATCCGAGCAGGAACCAGGTGAGGTCGACGGCAACGGTGAACAGAATCAATCCGGTCAGCCAGAAACGCCAATCCCGTCGCAACGCGGGGTCGACGATGATCACGAACAGAAAGACGACCGGCATCACGAGGTAGACCGTCATGTGGATGCCCACGGACAGCAAGGCCACGTACGAGATGGCGACCAGATACCGGTTGACCCGGAGTTCGGAGTGTTCGTCGGCCCAGTGCATTGCCATCCAGCCGAGCGCCAGTATAAGGAACATTGAGGCGCCGTAGACTTCCGCCTCCACGGCGTTATTCCAATGCGTGCTCGAAAACGCCAGGAACAGCGCCCCGCAAACTCCCCCACCGAGGACCACCATCGCCTGCCAGCGCTCCAAGGGGTGGAGGGTCATTCCCTGGAGACCGGCACGGACCAGCCGCGCCGTGACGAAAAAGGCGATGAATGCCGCCATGGCGCTGGTCACCACCGAGATGTAATTGACCCGAACCGCGTAGTCGGCGGAGATCGGCAACAGCGTGAAGACCCGCCCCAGCATCACAAACAGCGGTGTGCCCGGGGGATGGGGGATCCCCAGGATGTAGGAGCAGGCGATGAACTCGCCGCAGTCCCAATACGAGAACGTCGGCGCGACCGTCATCGCATAGACCATCAGCGTGAACAAGGCGGTGAGGCCGCCGACGACGTATTGCGTTCTGCGAAAACGGGATTCTTCCATGGTCTTGGGCTCGTCGAAAACGACACTTGGCGGGTTTCCGCCGGTTCAATTCAAGGGAATCAGAACTCTCCGTTCTGGTCGGTCTTGGGCCGTGGGCCCTGGCATCCTCTCAGCGTCGACTTCCCATGCTGGCCTTGGACTCCCTGCCCGATCTCAAGCTCCCCGACAAACGGTCGATAAATCAAAGGCCGGTAAGGTAATGTCCAATCGGCGCCGCGACAATCAAAAAGCCGGAGCCATCCGGCGGTGCCGTGAACCACCATACCCGGGAGGGTGAGATGTTGATCTGGTGCGGTGTCCTGTTCGCCATGGGGGTCATGGCGTTTCTGGACAGTCTGTTCAATTACGGCGAGATCTTCCGCCAAGTGAACTCGGTGCTGTTCATGCTGGTATCGCTCGGGCTCCTGGTCCGCACCACCACCAAGATGCGACTGCGGACCTTTGAGCAACAGACGGCACGCATCATGGCGCTCGAAGAGGAAGTCTTCGCGCTGAAGAAGAACGCGGGAATGGGAGTCCGTGAGCCGGTCCAGACGGCCGGTTTCGGGGTTTGAGTTCGCCCCAGACGGTCGGCAGTGAGCGGCACGCTGCCGCATATCCGAGATCCCGACCAAGACACACGGTGGCGCCGGGTGCCTACACCCGGCGTTGCGGCCAGGTGTGGACACCTGACCGCAGCGTTCTAGTTGAGCGTGTAACACAACGAGAAGTTCATGGCACGATGTGGCTTCGCGATGTGCAATGCGCTGGCAACAACCCCTCACCCCTTCGGCTTCCTTCGACTCCGCTCAGGACAAGTCGCTCAGGGCAGGCCTGCCCTCTCCCCAGAAGGGAGAGGGAATAAGTCACCTCTCCCTCCGGGAGAGGTCGATCCGTCCAGAGGACGGATCGAGTGAGGGAGCTCTCTCGCCCATTCATTCATTAGAGGCGCTTAGAGATTCACAAACCCATCCCGGGGCCGAGTCGCCTCACGGTGATGGGAGCGCCTGCAGACGCCGTCGTGCCTCCTCCACCAGAGGCGAATCTTGGAAGTCGGTTAGGACAGTCTGGTAGGCGGCCCGCGCCTGGGCGAGGTCGGCCAATGGTCCGGCATAGAGCTCTCCCAGACGGACCCACGCCCGGGGAACAAGGAAGCAGTCGGGATAGCGCGCGATCAGATTGCGGTATGCCGCCCCGGCATCCTGTGGGCGGCCGATCGCGGTGTAGAGCAGCCCCTCCTGGAAGATCGCCTCGTCCGCCAGCGAGTTGGCCGAATCCCCCGCCAGCGTCGCCAAATACGCCAGAGCCGAGTCGGTCTGGCCGCGACGCGCCGCCAGCATCCCCGCCGCGTAGCGATTCAACGACCAGTTCATGGCGTCCTTGTTCTCCTTGAGCATCAGACTCAGTTCCAGAGCGTCGTTCACAAACATCCCGCGGGGAAATCGCTTGACCAACTCTGTGAGATGCGCCGAGCACTCATCATAGGCGCCGGTGAAAAACAGCAGCTCCCCCCGACGGAAGGCAATCTCCTCCTCCAGCGGTGGCGTCGGATTCTCCCCCCCGGCCTGCTGGAAGATCGAATCGGCGCGCACCAGGCTGCCGTCGTGGATCGCGATTTCTCCCAAGCGAAGCAAAGCGACCGCCCGCTCCGGCACCCGTCCGGGGTGCTCGACCACGCGGCGGAAATAGACCTGTGCCGAATCCTGCCGGTCGGTGTGCAGCCGGTAGATCTCGCCGACCTCGTACGCGATCCGGGTACGCTCCGGCAAGTCGGGCATCTGCCCCATCAACTCTTTGAGCAGGTCGGCGGCGACGAATGGCTGCCCCAGCGCCAACTCCGCGCGTCCCCGCGCCAGCCAGACACGGATCCCATCCGGGTGGCCGGGGTAGTCTTGCAGAAACGCGATCGCCTCGTCACGCGCTTCGCGATAGTGCCTGGTTTCCAGGCAGCGTTCAATCCCTGCGCGCCGGTGCTTGCCGGGCTGCGACGCCAAAAGATCGGCACGCCGGTACTCGGCAAAGGCGCTGTCGAGCTGCCCCGACTCCGCCAACAGATCGCCGTACAGGGCATGGGCGAACTCGTTCTTCGGCGAGGCAATGACGATCTTCCGCAGCGCCGCGGTGACCTGGTCGGCCGCCTCCGAGATCTTGATCAGGGTCGTGACCTCCCGTTGCACCACGGCCCCCGCATCCGGTTGCGCACCCAGCCAACGGAAATACTCGCTGATGGCGCCGGTGTACTCCCGACGCGCCTCCAAGATGCGGGCCAGATTCTCGGCAAAGATCGCCGAATCGCCGATCCGTGCCCGACCGGCTCTGTAAGTCGCTACCCCGTCGTTGGTTCGGCCACTTCGCATGTACGACTCCGCAGCCAACTGGTAACGCGACGGATCCTCGGGAGACGCCGCGATCAATTGACGCAGGACCGCCGCCGCCGAATCCGCGGCATCGGCAGCGAAGTATGTATCCGCCAGCTCCGACAACAGCAGCGGGTCCCCCGGTTGAGCCGACAACTGCTTGTGTAGGACGCGGAACACACCGCCGTAGTCCTTGAGCCCACGATGGGCACGCTTGAGTGATGATGCCACCGGATCGTCGCGGGACGGCGATGGCGTGCTGTCCCAGATCGGCGTCAGGAGGTTGATCGCATCCTGGAACCGCTGCTGGTCCATCAACTGCTCGGCCTCCATCACCTCCGGGCGCAGGTGGCCAGACATGACCCGAACGCGCACCCCCCGACCGGGCACCAACTCGCCGCTGCGGAGAAGGGCGGTGTCCAGAATGGGCGGAATGAGACGGACCGTGTCGCGCGGAGCTCTGGCTCTGGTCTGGGCCTGCGGCGCCGCGCCGGAAGGAATCAAGACTGCCAGCGCAACGAGACCCGCCGCCGTCGCTGTCACCGCCTTACGGAGCATGGACGTGGATATCAACATCGTATGCCGGACGGATCTTCTGATCATCATTGGCAAAACCAATTGTAACCTCCAAGTCAGCGTCAGTTCCCCCTCCCCGGGAACACCAGCGGAAGATAACACCTTGATCCTCGCGCGGCGGAACCGCCGCGCGAAAAAACGGGAACAGCCAGGGGCGATAGCGCCCTGCGGGCGCTATAAGCCATTGACATAATCGACCGCTGTCCGGGTGGGGAATTGACCGGGGCTGCAACGGTCGATATAATGAAACGACCCCAAGGTGCAGCCAAACCACCGGCAACGCCGCAGGGTCCAAGCGACGCACGGAAGAAGCGGCCACAGACGCCGCATGATGGGAGAAGCGATGCGTAGACAGAGAGTTCCGGGCTGGGTACTGCGGCGCTGCCTGCCGGCCGTGACCGTGATGGTCGCGCTGACAGGCGCCCGCCCCGCGCTGGCACAGGTGCATGTCGGTACGGTCGACGTGGAGCGTGTGCGCAAGGACTCGCCCGCGTTCAAAAGCGCCCTGAAGGAAATCGATGACATGGTGGCCGACTTCGAGAAGCGTCGCGATCGCAAACGCGCCGAGCTCGATTCGCTGTCGCAGGAACTGCAGGAGGCGACGGACCGCAATCTGTCGGCCACGGTCGATCGATATAGGCGGGCCCTGACCGAGAAATCCCGGGAGTTCGGCACGTTCATGGATGAGACCTTCGGCACCAATGGGATCATCGAGACCCATTCATCCGAACTGATGACGCCCCTCTACCAGAAGCTGGCGGAGGCGGCCAAGGTCGTCGCCCAGGCGCAGAAACTCGATTTGATCCTGGATCTGGAGCAGATCAATCCGCTGTTCACATCGGACCAACTCGACGTTACCGATGCCGTGCTGGTGGAACTGGCCAAGCTGCGATAGCGCTGACTTTGGACTCACTCCTCCCCGCTAACTCCCCCCGTCAACGGGGGGAGGACTTCTTCCCCCTCCCCGTGGACGGGGAGGGCGGGGGTGGGGGTGGGAATCGTAGGAACATAACATGAACACCGCGCAAACTCTGACACGCTCCACCCTGGAGAACAAGCTCGCCGACCGCACCGCGACGGTCATCGTGATCGGCCTCGGCTATGTCGGCCTCCCGTTGGCGGTGGAAGTTGCCAAGGCCGGATTGAATGTGATCGGGTTGGAGATTCTACAGAAAAAGGTCGACACGATCAGCGCCGGACACTCCGACATCGATGACATCGATGATGCCACGCTCGCGCCACTCGTCAAAGCCGGCAAGCTGCGTGCTACGCTCGATCCGTGTGTCCTCGCCACCGCCGACTGCGTGGCGATCTGTGTGCCGACCCCGCTCTCGAAGACCAAGGACCCCGATGTCTCCTATATTCTGGCCGCGGTCGAAAGCGTCGTCACCCATCTGCACAAGGACATGCTGGTGGTGCTGGAATCGACCACCTATCCCGGCACAACCGAGGAACTGATCCGTCCCAAGTTGGAAGCGGGTGGCCTCAAAGTCGGTCGGGATTTCTATCTGGCCTTCTCGCCCGAGCGGGTCGATCCGGGGAATCCCCAGTACGGCACCAAGAACACCCCCCGCATCGTCGGCGGCACCACGCCCGCCTGCACCCGCGTCGCGCAGGTGTTCTACCGAATATTCCTCGATTCCGTCGTCCCTGTGTCGTCCACGCAGGCGGCCGAGACCGTGAAGTTGCTGGAAAACACCTTCCGTTCGGTGAACATCGGTTTGGTCAATGAAGTGGCGCTGATGTGCGACCGTCTCAACCTCGATGTCTGGGAGATCATCGAGGCGGCCGCGACAAAGCCGTTCGGCTTCATGCCGTTCTATCCCGGTCCGGGGCTGGGCGGACATTGCATTCCTATCGATCCTCACTATTGGTCGTGGAAACTCAAATCGCTGAATTACTATGCCCGCTTCATCGAGTTGGCCGGGGAGATCAACTCCCACATGCCGGAGTATGTCGTCGACCGCACAGCCCGCCTACTCAATGAAGATGGCAAGGCTTTGCGCGGCGCCCGCATTCTCATCCTGGGCGTCGCCTACAAACGCGACATCTCCGATGTCCGCGAATCGCCCTCGTTGGATGTGATCCGCCTATTGCACGTCCGCGGCGCGCAGGTCACCTATGCCGATCCCCATGTGCCGAGCGTCAAGATGGAGGATGGCTCCGACATGCGCGCCATCGACCTCACCGACACCGCGCTGGCCGCCGCCGACTGCGTCGTCATTCTCACCGACCATTCCGCCTTCGACTATCCGCACATCTGCGCCACCTCACGCTTGGTCTTCGACTGCCGCAACGCGACCAAGCACGTCCCGCCCGGCACCGGCCGGGTGCGGAAGTTGTGAGGGGTAGCAATGGACGACTTCTCCCTCACCGGATCCGGGCTAAAGCCCGGATCGACCTCTCCCGTAGGGAGAGGTTATCAATGAGCAAGGTATAGCTCTTAACCTCCCCCTCCGGGGGAGGTCGCCCGCCAAAGGCGGGCGGGTGAGCGATTCTTCCGTCGACTCACGACGCCAGATACGCCTACAGCCCCAACTCCCCGGCAATCCCCGCCATCGCATCGCGCACCATGGCGATGTGCGCATCCAGATCGACACCGAGTTGTTCCGCCCCGGCTGTGATCTCCTCCCGCGAGACCTGCGCGGCAAACGCCTTCTGTTTCATCTTCTTCCGGACCGAGGCCACTTCGACCGTCGCAATGCGTTTGTCCGGACGCACCAGCGCGCACGCCGTCAGAAAGCCGCACAGCTCATCCACCGCAAAGAGGACCTTCGCCACCTGAGTGTCGCGCGGCACGCCGGTGTATGGCGTGTGCGACAGGATGGTCCGAATCCAGTCCTCGCTCACGCCCAGCCCGCGCAGAACCTCGGCCCCGCGCGCGGGATGATCCTCACGCGTGGGGTAGCGCTCGTAATCGAAATCGTGCAGAAGACCGATGATCCCCCAGACAGTCTCATCTTCGCCGTACTGGCGGGCGTATGCCTTCATCGCCGCCTCGACCGCCAGCGCATGCTTGATCAATGCCGGGTTCTTGGTGTACTCGTTCAGTAACGCCCACGCCTGATCCCGATCCATATCCGCCTCCCGCAGCCGCTTCCTAACGCAAGGGTACACCACCCCCGCATCCCATTCAACCCCACGATCCAAGCGGCAACGCCTCCCTGCGAAGCCAAGCGCCAGGAGCCGCCTGACGTCCCCGGACGGCATTCATGGATTCCCCACCGGCCGCAGGGTGGAGTCCGCCGCGGCGGAGTAACTCGTTGGGCCTGGAGGCGGAAAGCCATGAACCCCTTGACTTGTGACGCGGCCCCGCGCTTTCTTTCCGGCTGGCCGCGGGGTGGAGCAGTCTGGTAGCTCGTCGGGCTCATAACCCGAAGGTCGGAGGTTCAAATCCTCCCCCCGCTACCAAGCTTAACTCCCTGAAGTGGAAACACTTCGGGGAGTTCGTGTTTTTGGGGAATGCCTTCAGATTCCGGATTTTCTAACAGTTTTCTAACAAAACCTCCGAAAACCGTTTGATCGAGGCGTTCTGCCGCTTCGACGTTCCGATCGGACATGAGGTGTCCGTACCGGTCGAGCGTCGTTGTCGCTGACGCGTGGCCGAGTTGGTGCTGGATGAACTTGATGTTTTCGCCCTGCGCGATCAGGAGTGAAGCGTAGGTATGCCTCAGATCATGGAAGCGTATCCGGTGTAAGCCAGCTCTGTCGAGTGCGGGAAAGAACTCCCGCTTGACGAGGTCGTCGGGATCGAGAGGTTTGCCGTTCTCGTTGCAGAAGATCAAGTCGTCCTCGGAGCGAATCGAAATCAGACGGTGTTGCTGGAGTGCTTCCTGTAGGGTCTTGGACATGACGATGCGTCTGCAAGAATACTTCGTCTTCGGTGATGTGAACTGTCCCTTGTACAGGGACCGTCGAACGATGATCTGCGACGAGCGCCAGTCAATGTCTCCCCATTGGAGGGCGAGAAGCTCTCCCCGGCGCATGCCCGTGAGCACTGCCGTCAGGAACAAGGCGTAGTGCTTGGCTCGCACGTGCTGCAGGAAGATCCGGACTTCCTCGGGGTTGAGGATGTCCATCTCCTGACGCTCAACGCGCGGCTTCTGCACGAGCGCGGCCGGGTTGCGTCTGAGGTAGCCCCAGAGAACGGCGTGCTGGAACATCCGTTTGAGAACAACAAGGACGTTGCCAACGGACTTCGGCGAGAGACCGTGATCGGAGATCTTCGTGGAGACAATCTCCTGAATGTGTCCGGCGGTAATCTTGTGGAGCCACCGGTCGCCAAGATACGGATTCAAATGCAGCTGAATGACGCCCACGTACGAGTGATACGTCGACGGCTTGGTGTTGACTTCGGCGTAGTCCTTGAGCCACTTCTCGGCGAATTCGCGGAAGCGAATCTGAGTCAGTTCCTGGTAGCCACCAGAATTGAGTTGATCCAGACGTTCCGCCAGGACCTTCTCGGCTGTTCGCTTCGACGTTCCGACCTTCTCCCACTTCTGTCTGCTGCCATCCCGATAGACCGCGTACCAGCTTCCAGAGCGCTTAATGACGCTTCCTTTTGCCACTGTGTCGTCATCACCTCCCTTCGGTGTGGCTTGCTTGAGAGTAGACGCAAATGCCCTGACGCTCATAAAGAGCACTGTCAGGGCGCGTGTCTGATTCCATGATCTGGTGTGGCGGGCAGTCATCGGAATAGAACCTACCCGCTCGGTCAGTCGCGGTCAATCAGCTAAATCGATTCCGCCTGCTGACTCTTGGCTTTGAGGTACTCTTCGATTTCCGCCTCCGAAAACCGGACGTATTTCCCGACCTTGTAGTGCGGCAGTTGCTCGGGTCCTCCCTGACGGGTTCGGTCGTAGATCCACGAGACGGGGACGCCCAGGACTTCCGCGAGTTCTTTGACGCTGAGAAACCGATTCATGTGCCCCCCATGGTTCGAGTGTCGACTGCAAGAAACACCGGGCGGAAAGGCGTGTCAAGATTCTTGACGTTCAGATTGTGTCATATAGACACATTGTGTTTATCCTTGACATATTTCTTGTGCGGGTTTTCCTTGACTGCGTGATGGAGCGGAGCGGATACTCTCACGTGTACCGGACGGTGGGCAAAGCGATCGCGGAAGCCCGTCGAAACGCTGCCAGGCGGTTGACTCAACAGCAACTGGCGGATCGGACGGGTGGAGAATTGACGCGTTCAGCCGTGGCAAACATTGAATCAGGGAGACAGCGACTCGCGGTTCACCATCTGTACTTGATAGCCCGGGGACTGGATGTTGACCCCGCGCGGTTGCTACCATCAGTTGAGGATATGTTTCCGTCTGGGGACGAAACGCTTCAGTCTGAACTGGCAAAGGACCCGAAGCTTGCGAAGTGGCTTTCGAAAGTGGTCAGGCGACCGATAACCGCGGAGCAGTAGTATGGCAAAAGCGACAATAGGACAGGAGCGGATCGAGAAGCGGGTCGCTAAGATTCTTGGCGACTTCGGAGTGGATTCTCCGCCAATTCCTGTAGAACGGATTGCGCGAAAGCTCGGTGCTGCCGTGCGCAAGGAACCGTATGAAGGTGACCTGTCTGGTGTTCTATACCGGCGTGCGGGCGAATGCGTGATCGGCGTGAACAATAATGACAATGGCTTGCGCCAGCGTTTCACCGTAGCCCATGAGATTGGCCATCTCGTGCTACACGATGGCAGCATTTACATTGACAGGAAGTATGCAGGCGAACTCGCCAAGCCTGCGGAGACGGAAAGCGGAAAGCGGTTCTTTAGGGACAAGGTCTCCTCGATGGCAACGGATCCACACGAGATTGAGGCAAACCGATTCGCGGCTGCTCTACTGATGCCACAGGACTTGCTCTTTGCAGATATAGAGAAGCGGAGTATTTCCGTTCCGATACGGAGTCTCACAGACATAAAGCCACTTGCTTCCCGGTATCGGGTGAGTTTGGAGGCGATGGTGTTTCGGCTGATCAATCTCGGCGTGCCAGTGGAGACCGCCTGAGTCGGTATAGGCGCTGGTTTGGAATGTGAAATCCATGTCGCTTCTTGCTGATAGGCTCAATCGGATAGGACTAGCCCGTGATTGAGCTAGCCACTCTTGATATGAAGGATTTCCAGTCGAGACCCACGCGATCGAACCATTGAACGACAAACGGGAGTTGGATGCCGAGACTTGAAACCCACGTGATTAGCCCCCCGGGATCTAGAAGAGATAGACGAGCACCAAGAAGCTGAGTTTGAAGTTTTCCAAGTTTGACCAATTCGTCAGTATCAGCCTCGGACAAATGAGAAGACATAATACGTTCAATTTGATCCTGGAGTTTGGTCAAGCTCGCATCCCGTTTCAGACGTACATGATGAGAGAAAACGACTCTCGGCAGAATCAATAGAAAAACGAGAAGCCCTACTCCAAAGAGTACCGGCCAGAGATAAACTGTGATGATCCGTACTAAGAGGCTGTGCGCAGACCATTCGAGAAATAGGATTGGCATACCAATAGCTACGACGCCAACGGAATAACACACAGCGAAGAGACGAACAAGGCTCTGGACTCGTTGCAGGCCAACTGTTGAGTGAGGCGACAAATTATCCAAGCGCAACGCGGGTAATCGGCCGAGCACGAGAATGAATCGAACCATTGACGTCACCAGCCAAAACCCCCACCCGCCGAAGAAACCCGCAACAAATACCCCAATGAGGCCACTGTAAAACGCAATTGTGCCTAGCTGTTGAAAGACGGTGGGAAGACCGACGAGTTCTCGTAGAACAATGAGTGAACCGACCATCAAGAGAGAAAAGAACCAACTAGAGACCATTTGAAGGCGTGCTCGAAACATATCGACGAGAACCTGGCGGACGCAATCTCGCTGCGGAACCTCCACGAGAAGGGATTCGATTGCAGACGCCTCCCTGAGGACTGCGAAGTAGCCTGCGGATGTGAGTCTTATAGTTGCAGCGATCAAGAAAGGCAGGTCTATTAGTGACCAAACATTCTGGAGGCCGGGGTCCAGCAGAGATAGCAACAACATCATGATGAATACAAAGGCTGCGAGAACTACCGATGCAAGCGTCGGACCGAGCCTGCCTCCAAAGCTGAATAGGGAGAGAATTGCGATATAAGGGGGTTGGGCTTTTTGAATCTCTTGACTTAGCATGGGTATTGGTCCCCACAGCTTATCGTTTCCTCAGAAACTACGGCTTGCGCGCAAGTATAATGCCGTAGCGCCAAGCGCCAGCCTCAAGCGCTTCGTGCTGAAGGATCGATGATCTCCAGTTTGCGTGGCTCATGTCCGTGTAGAACCAAGGACGCAATTTGTTCAGGAGGCGTGCGAAGGGCGCAAGGCGGCAACCCTTCTTATAGAGGAGGAGCGAGGAAAAGCGCACCCGATCAGTTATGTCCTCTGCATCGAGCGTTTCGAAGCCTGCTTGGACAAGATAGGTCGTATACTCCGGGATCGTGTCAAGTCCCGGTACGACCCACTGGTCAAGCCACACCCTGAGGAGTGAATCGGCTGGTTCATTGAGGTCACGAGCTGCACGGAAGTAGTCTGCAACTATCAACCGTCCCCCTCTTTTCAGCAAACGATGGGCTTCTCGTAGGACACGCGGCTTGTCGTCGCTATGGCAGAAACTCTCCAACGCCCACACAACGTCGAAGGCACCGTCACGGAACGGCGTGTCGTGGAAGTCAGCCCTTAGGAAATTGACGTACCGCGCGACTTTGGCATCTTCAGCTTTCTCCCAGCACTTTGCGACTTGCTCGCCCTCGAGAGTTATTCCGAGAGCATCACACTTTCGGTTTTGGTAGAGCCAGATTGTGGATCCTCCCCAGCCACATCCGGAGTCCAATACGGAATCGGTTGCGGAGATTCGTGCTCGTTCCGCCAGGACAGCGTTCATACGGTGGAGAGCATCCACGTGATCACGAGTAGTCTCATCCGAGTAGCCGTAATGGAGGGCAAGGCTGCGCTTGCCGGTCCACAGTCCACGGTACTGCCAGCGAGTTTCCCTATAATAGCGGGCAATTTGATCGTTGGAATAGTCAGTACGTCTCGGAAATGTACTTGAATCCAACGAGTCGATTTTCAGTGGCGGGTCTTGCACAGATTTGTCACTCCTTCGGGAACCCTCCGGCCAAGCGTTCACAACACGGCTTGACCGCAAGGGATGCCGCCGCTCTAGACAGAATACGGGATAATGCCTTACACGGCAAGAGATTGGGTGGGCAGATTTTCCGCGAGCAAAAAAGAACAAAAGGGCGGGATTAGAGCCCGCCCTTGAGAAGGAGTAGCAGTCCGAGCACGATTGCTACTCCGACGCCGAACTCCATGAACCCCTTGAGGATATAGCTCCAGAGGCTCGGTGAGTTGTACTGATTTCGCATACGTGATACCGTGTGAATGATTAGATTGGAGTGCAGGCGGATTGGCCGCCGCCTGCGCCGGCCAGTGCCCTACTGTTTGGACACCGTCACCTCCTCGGACGAGACTGGCTGGTCTTTCGGAGAGCGTGATCGCCGCCCCGAACCGGACTTGACCCCGTTCCAGAACGACTTCCGAATCTCTTCGGCGATGAACGCCTTGAGCCGGTCGCGAACGTCGCTCATCGGCTCACGAGGATCACCCGTGATCTCGTCGAGGCGCTTGTAAACACCGTCTATGTATGCCATGGACGTGTGGTCCTTTCTCCAGCGGAGAATGATTAGAGCGGAATGGCTGACGCTGGTTTGCCGTTCCTGCCCTCCTCCCATGGCATAGAGGGCTGGAGTAGCCGAAGAAGATTTCGCTCGGAGAGCGGAGTCTTTGCAGGCCAAGGCGTCCTGCTGTGGGTATCTCAGCAAGGGATATCCATCAGCCAAGGTCGGTGCTGTCCGTCAAGGTGGAGACGCGAAGCGTTCTTACCTTGGGCGGATACTGAGTCTCTATGACACCCTGCCAAGCCCTACGGCAAGACAGCGTCCCGGCTTGGTGTCCCGGAGTCTTTGCGAGCTGAAAATCAGGGTGGGGAATGAAACAACACACCGATGCGCGAACGCCAGCATCGGTGTAACCGCTTAGAACATCGTGCTCAATACTTTCTGACGAGCACGAAAAAAGCGGAGAGGGATGTACCCTCTCCGCTGCCCCCCTTTTTATTTCGCGGTCTCGGTTGAGACCTCAGCTGAGTCTTTAGGCGCTCTGGTCTTCGATTTGCCGCCCAGCATGAGCAACTGCGTCGCGAGAACTTCCGTGCACGTTCTCTTCTCACCTTTCTCGTTGCGGCACTGCTGTCTTTGCAGCCGACCTTCTATGTACACTCTGTCGCCCTTCTTCAAATACTTCTGGACGATCGTTCCGAGATTGCCGTAGGCGACAACCGGATGCACTTCGTAGAGGTGCTCGCGTCTCGCAGAGACGGCGTCGTCCCAGGAGTACGACGTGACCAGCGGGAAAGTTACGACGCTCTTTCCGGAGGCGTCCTTCGAAGTGGACGGATCGACAGAGAGCTATCCGATGAGACTGACCTTGTTCAGATTCATAGCGCTCGATTCCTTTCTCCAGCGCTTAAGGATGAATCTGGTGAGGCGTTCACTGGATTGCCTCTCCGCCCGTGGCAACCCAACATAGAGGGCTGGAGTAGCTGAGATAGTCGGAGAGCGAAAGAGGATGCTCTTTCAAACGGAGATTGTCGAGGCCAAGCCGGTGAAGGCTGTGGTCAGGTGCAAGCTGTCCACCAGCCGAAAAGAGCGCAGCCCGTCAAGGTGGAGACTTGTACTACCTTGGACGGGTGTTGAGACTCTATAACGCCCTGCCAACGGTGAGGCAAGACGGCGTACTTATTCAGTTTTATGCACACCACCAGCGCTGCTATTCCCAGCGCGGTGTTTCATCCTCGATTGCTTCGACAGCCTCGGGTAGTTTCAACCGTTCGTGCAGAATTGCATCCACCTTAGGCGGCGGGAGCGCAACTCTTTCGTTACTGCGATGAATGAGTTTCAGAACGTGTTTCTCCCGTATTCGGGTTGGGTGCACGAAGCTCAACACGACCGGTGCGCCCTTGCGATCCTTCAGCTTAATCTGGACGTGACGTTCCGGCTGGCACTGGAGAAACGCGATGAATTGCTCGGTCAACTCCTCGATCGTATAGAACGTGCGGCTGGTCAATTCCTGACGCAAGAGGTACTCATAAAAGGGAACTTCAGAAACGCTACTTCCGCGCGACACGGTATGTGCGCTCCCTTCCATGTGTTGTGAGCTACTCACATCCGATGATCCTCGCGCAGTAGACGTTCCACGCGTCTCGATATCGCTGCCTCCCCGGCTAACGATGGTTCCGTCAGGACTGAGGATTTCATTCGTACCATGCGCGTGAGAGCGCATGTCAACGTCAACCGTGTTACTCGATACTGCAGAACCTGTTGTGTCCGCCGATGACTGCGTCGCACTCTCATGCTCGGTCGTTCCGAACACCTTTCTGACCGATTCCACGGGAATCGGAGTCGTTCTCTTGATCTCGTCTTTCACGATGTCGCCGCGAAACTCTCCGGCGAACAATTCATGAACGAGAAGTTGGGCATCCTCATATGTCGTGTGAAACACGACTTTGAGATCCGCATTCGCCATGAAGGAATGGTACAGTTTCGAGGTTGTGTCGTGGGTGCGAAGCTGCTCAAGATATTGAATGCACCCCCAGACGAAAATGCGCCTCTTACGAAGTGCTTGCAGTGCGTACGACAGATCAGGACTCGCGAGCTCATCCAGTTCGTCGCACAATACATAGAGGGGCGAACTAAGAGGACGGGTTGAACGCGTTCCGAACCGAACCAGGTGGTCGAGAATCAGAATTCCCATGAGTTGCATGCATTCCCGGCTCACCTTCGTCGGTTGCAGATTCACGAGAACGATTTTCTTGTTTCGAACGACATCTTCCCAGTCGAGATTGCAGGATGGTGCTCCCAAGCAGCGTCTCACCGGCTCGTTGAGAATGATTTTCGCCGCACGGTTAAGACAGGATTCCAGCAGCTGTTCGCGTTCGGCCCGTCGTGATATGGAGTCGTACTCCGACCACTCGGACAACACGTACGGGTCCGTTACACGCTTGAGCACGTGTTGCCGGAATCGTGGGTCGCTGATCGACAGGAAGTGCAACATCTCGGCCATCGAGTAAGACGCTTCAATGAGTGCCATAAGCGTCGCACGCTCGCGGCGTTCAAGCCGTGGCTTCGACTGCGAGTCCTCTTCACCGAAGACCTTGGCGATGGCCCGCATAATGTGACTGGCATGCGTCGCTATGTCATCCGATGTACGCTGTAAAAAGTTGAGCGGATAGACCGCCTCATCCACGGCTTGGTTGGGGTCGATGCACACCACTCGGTTGTCCAAGTGTCGTTCGGTAGCGTGCTGTAAGATGTTCTTGACGGTGTCCCCGTGGGGGTCGAGGACGACGATGGGAGTTTCTGACTCGATGAAGTTTCTCGCAGCCAATTCCAGAAACTTACTTTTCCCTCGACCCGTGCCACCGACGATCATGGCATGGGTCTGAAGCTCGTCGCCCTTGACTGTGAAAGCGCTCCCTTTGAGAGCGTGCTTACCAAGTTTGAAGCGCTTTGTTTGTACCATGCTACTTGTCTCCACCTGTTAGGTCATCAAAGGTCCGTTCGAAGTCGGCCACCATGTCTTGGATTTCCTCTTCCGAGAATCCCGCTTCTCGCAACTCCCTCTTGAGCCCCGCCAAGAGCTCCGTCCTGTGTCTGGCGAATCGTGCCGCCCGCTTGTGAAGTGCCGTCCACACCGCCTCTTCGCGTTCGATCTTGCGGATGGGATCTTCCTTCTCTTGCGGTGGTTTTGTGTCCGCCGCGGTAGCCGCCATTTTGTAATGTTCGCGTTTGAGATCGGCGACCGAATTGTAAAACTGTGTTCCATTGAGCGTGCAGAGCTTGACAAACGTCGGGATGTCAACGGTATCCGCTCCTCCCGGAATCTCCCTGTCCAAGATGAAGCGGACGCGGTCGTATGTTTTGAACGCGGCAGTGCCGACCACCTTGACAAGCATCCCAAGCACTGTAGGTGAAGATTCCTCTTCGGGGGTTACATCGGGCCGAGCCTTTCCTGCTTCATCCGCGTCACACTTCATTAGATGAAGTTGCAGTACGAGCATGTTTCGCACTTCGTCCTTTTCCACAGTTTCCATGTGCCGTGCCAGGGCCACTCGTGCGGAATCAATTGCGCTGGCCGGAGTCTGATTCCGCACCTTCTCCCAATCTCGGACAAGAGAACCAACTTCGTCCGAGTGTGCCTGAGCGTCCTCTGGATCGTCAGGGGCTCCGTCAAGCATGTTTTCGAAGGCCCTCAGATAGGCCGCGGCGAGCGGCTGGGACTCCGAGTCCAGCTTGTTCGCTACCTCGCCCATGACAGCGGCGGTCGGCGCGACTACTTGTTGCTTTCTCTGGGAGCGGTCACCCAACTTCCGGTCGAAGATTCCAAAGAACTGCTTCACTGCAGGTTGAAGCATCGCTTTCAGCATCAATCCGAAATCGCCCTTTCCATCCTTCGAGATCGATGCATCTAAAAGCATCATTTGGATGTGATCACCGATGAGCTTCGCGACGAGTGGATCCTCGGTGTCCTTGTTGAGCTTCTCGAACAGCGCATGGACGCGGAGAATCGGTGCCTTATTGTTGTCCTTGCGCCTGCGGAACCATTCTTGCATGAACTCATCGGACTCTTGGTCGGTGGTGACTTTCGAATGGTCGGTCCAGTACCATTCGAAAGCCTTAACGTACTTGACTGCGTCGGCATCGCCAGCTCGCTCAAGATGTTCGCGAGCAGTACGAATGAACTTCAGAACGGGCGGCTTAAGTCTCGCCGTTCTGGTCTCTGGGTCTCCGTACTCTTTTGCGCGTTCTTCCTTGAACTCATCGGTGACTTTTCTGAAGAGCTGATCTAGCGACGAGTTGAGCTCCGACTGGTTCGCGTGTGTACTCATGGGCGTTCCCTCCGTGGGTTGACAGGTTTGCGAAAGTGTGCAATCATGGATTGTTGTATTGCGCCATCCTTGAGGGCCGATACAGGGGGAAAAGAGGCTCTTTCTAACCAGTCACCGGCTCTCAAGGAGGAACCGCCAGATGGCAAAGGCTTGCAGTGCGTCAAAGACGCTTCGAGGACAGGGAATACATGACGTGCCAATCGCCGCGTTTGAAGTGATGGAGAGACTACTGGACGCGTCGGAGGATATGGGTGACCGCACTCATCGGTTCTGTCTCGAACTGTACAGCGCGCACATGAAATTGTTGCGTGAATGCGGTCGAAAGAAGGACCTGATGGTGTGGCGCGCGAAACTCGCGGCACTGATTGACCGTATGGAGCTGGCGAGGTAACATCCATACCAGAGAACCCCGTTCACATGCGAGACCCGTCATTCGGCGGGTCTTTTTTCTTGTTCGCCCAGAAGCGCGAGCGAAACTCCTGAAGTGAGATTGTTAGAGGAAAACGTGTCATGCCCAACTCCCCGCCGACCTATCATGGCCCATCGACTCGGCCACAGGGCTAAGCCCAGGAAAGGCAAGAAATTTCGGGAGATTGCGGAATCAAGCAGAAAATCGGGCCGGAACGCGCACCGGATTCAGCAAGAATGAAAAGGGCCTGAAGTAATACTTTCAGGCCCCATAGGTGGTTTGAGCCACCCTTCGCTCCTCAGTACTCCTCGGGCAAGAGAATGGTCGTAAGCGACCGATCCCATTCGGTGATGACCCAAAACTTTGTGCCTTGTTCAGAGTGGTAGGCCGAAAACAATCGGCCTCCACTTTCCAAGGCGTGGTCATTGCTCCGAATGTCCTCGGCTTCGAGGTGGCCCCAGTCGCACCGAGCGTGACGTGAGAGTGCTGTTCGGACGTCTTCGTCCGTGAGAGCCACGTGCGCCCCGCACGTGATGACGATGCTTCCAAGCGAGAACGATCTTGCATTACTGCAAGCGTCCTGCGCTTTGGTCTGCTTCACGCAGTACCTCCTTTCGGTCTTTTGTTTGAAGGAAAGAACGATGTTCGCTGTGGATCAGACAGGCTTTGTCGCGTTCTCGAGATCGAGGCGCGTGTTGAAATCTTCCGGTCGGGCTTGTCGGCCGCCGAAGATGATCAGCCGTAAGACGATCAGCTCCGTCTTGGACTTGGGATTGCCGTCCTTGTCTTTCCAACGGCGAGTCTTGAGCCGTCCTTCGACGTAAACGCGGCTTCCCTTGTGGAGGTACTGTTGGACGATGTCGGCCAGTTTGCCTCTGGCCGCGACTGCGGTGTACTCAACGTGTTTTTGCTGTTCGTCCGTGTTGGGATCTCTCCATGTCCGATTGGTGGCAACCGAAAAGCGGACGACCACGTCTCCGTTCGGAAACGTCTTCGATTCGGGATCGGCAGTTAGATTGCCGATCAAACTGAGTTTGTTGAGGTCCATACGAGTGTTCCTTTCTGCAGCGCATGAATAGTTTTGTCGTCGCGATTTACGCTGACTCACCGCGTCGACGCTTTGGGACTTTGGTTTGGAAATCGAGGCGATTGCCGGCCCGGCAATTCCGCGCCGCGCGCGCACTCCCTGATGAGGTGTTGAGCCGCGCGGACCAAGACGTGGGCGTCACCTACCGCCTCGCCTTGCCCTCACTGGTCAGCTTGGACCAAGAATACGGAGTGGGCGGAATTCGCTCGGGCCGGTGTTAGCGCGGATCGTCTTCAATCAAGCTCTGAAGATTTCGTTGGGGATTGGCTGTAAACCAGAACCTGTCGAAGACGGATAGAGGATTTTCAAGGTCAATGGACTCGAACGGAGCGAACCAGAAAAGCTCAGAGGTGGCGAATCGCGTCCCGAATCTCGGCATTGCAGCGAGCATGTTGGCAAGCCTTCCTGCCGGGGAGCCGTTTTCGGTAAGAGAACCTGGCACAATGAAAAGGACCCTGAATCCCGCTATCTCTTTGATGTCCTGTTTCAGCTCCAGTCGGACAGATTTAGCATCTAAAAGTTGATGGTTTGCGTCGGTTCTCCGGGCCAGATTAGGGGACGGAGGACGGATGTATGGACGAGGATCATGGGACGCCGCTGA
>JBFMGX010000014.1 GCA_040752595.1 Candidatus Zixiibacteriota bacterium | reverse complement strand
AGGTATTCCTGGCGGGCACCAATACCCATGTCCCATGCTCCCTTCGGTGACATGAAACATGAGGCATCGATTCCTCCGCGCCCCGCAACCAAGCCCGCTTGGGTTACCTTTAATGTGAGTCACTTCGGGAGCACAGAGGGATCGCAGAACTGCTTGGAAACCAAAGGAGAACAGCGTATGTTAAAAATCTTGCCCGGTGGGGGCAGCGGTGTTTTCGGCCTGGCATCAGCCAATGAACCAGTGTGTGCCGCCTCACGGCCTCCGACAAACCAATCGATTGTGACATTTCGCCGATAACAACAGGGAATGTCGTTTGAATGCCGGTTACGGTGGAGCGTGTCCGGGTGGCTGGCAGCGTTGGACTTGTGTGTGCAGTGAAATCGGGGCGGGGACCGATGAAACGGGGATCTTCCCGCCCAGCTCTCGGAGAAGACATGCGCAGATCGAATCACAACCGTTACGCCGCGGCAGCTATCGTCTGGGCTGGGGCACTGTTGGCCGGTGTCGTGTTCACCGGCGCCACTGCTGATGCCGGGACGATCGGCCCGGCATTGGAGCAGCGTCTGTCCGAGTCGGGTCCCGACGACTTCATTCGCGTCATCATCCGTCCCATCGGGGCCATCCCCGGCGGATCGGTCAAGCGCCAGGTGACGATGCAATACGCCACCCGCGCCGCCCAGCACCGGGCCGCCGTGGAGACGCTCCGGGTGACCGCGGACAGGACACAGCCCGCCATACTCTCCACCCTGCGCGCCGACGAATACCGGGCTCGTGTGGATCGGGTCAACGCCTACTGGATCGACAACGTCATCGTTGCCGACATGACGCCTTCGGCGATCGCTGAGATCGCCAGCCGACCCGACGTGGCCGAGGTGATCCTCATGCCGCAGGTGAAACTGATCGCGCCGGTGACATCGGCTGATGCGACCGGCATCGCCGCCCCACAGGTCACCGTGGAACCGGGACTGCGCGCGATCAAGGCCGACTCGGCGTGGGCACAGGGCATCACCGGCAAAGGACGACTGGTCGGCTCGCTGGACACCGGCGTCGACGGCGGGCACGAGTTGCTCTCGCCGAAATGGCGCGGTCACAATGGCGCCACCCCGGCCGAGAGCTGGTACGATCCGGTCTTCGGCGACACCGTCCCGCGCACTTACTCTGGTCTGGGCGCCTCGCACGGGACCCAGGTCATGGGGATCATGGTGGCCGTTCTCCCGTTGGGGGCAACCAACGACACGTTGGGAGTCTGCCCCGACTGCCAGTGGATCTCCGCCGCGGCTATCGATGTCCCCTGCCCAACCAGCCCTGAGGCGCTGTGCAGTGATCCCTTCGCGGCGCTGCAGTGGATCGCCGACCCCGATGGCGACCCCACGACGGAAGTCGACGTTCCCGACGCCGTGGCCAACCCCTGGGGGGTCGTGGAGAATCCCACATACGGTTGCATTGACGCCTTCTGGAACGCGATCGACAACATCGAGGCGGCCGGCGCCGCCATGTTCTTCGCCGCCGGCAACTACGACACTCAGATTCCGTACAGCAACCGCGTCTGGAATCCCGGGAATCGCAACACGAGTGATGTCAATTCGTTTGCTGTCGGCATGGTGAACGCCAACAACCCTTCGCTACCCATTGATGCCCTGTCCTCACGCGGTCCCTCCGGCTGTGACGGCGTCACGATCAAGCCCGAAGTCGTCGCCCCCGGCGTGAATGTGCGTACCACGAACCCGAACAACGGCATCACCAACGGCGCCTATGGCACATCGTTCGCCACACCGCATGTCGCCGCCGCAGCGGCATTGCTGCGGCAGTACAATCCGAATGCCACGGTCGACCAGATCAAGAACGCACTGCTGCAGACGGCGCGCGACTTGGGACCGTCCGGCAACGACAACGACTACGGGCGCGGGATCATCGATCTGGCCGCGGCGTTGCGTTACCTCCCCGCGAATACGCAACCGAGCTTGGATATTCTCCATGACTACTATGTGCGTCCGGCCCCCGGCACAAGCACATCGATGGTGCTGGTCCTGCGCAACACCGGGGTCGCGGCAACGGATGTCAATGTCACTATGACATCCGCCGACCCAAGGATCACGATCACGGATGGGACGACCTTCCTGGGTAGCGTCGCGAACGCCGACACCGCGGGGAATTTCGCCGATCCCTTCACCTTCTCCGTCGACCCCGACCTGCTGGGCGGGGAACGGGTGCCGGTCCAGTTCCAGATCACCGCCGATGGCGGCTACGCGCGTACGACACTGGCCGCAGTGCAGATCGGCCCGTCGCGGACGGAAACGATGTATACGCACCATGCGGGGAACTTCAGGATGACCGTGGGCGATGCCGGGATATTCGGTCTTTCGATCGATGGCTTGGCGCCACGACGCGGCAGCAGTGGATATGGGGAGGGATATCTCTTTGGCAGCGATGCCACTCAGACCCTCTTCGAAGGGGCCCTCCTCGTGGGCACCGACATGCAGCATGTCTCCGACAATGCCCGCGTCGTCAGCGCTCCCGATGCCGACTTCGTCGTCGATCCCGGCGGACGCATGGAAATCCAGGCCCCCAGCGCCCGTCATTCCGAGGAGACGCGCTCGGCGTTCTCCGATGAAACCGCCGAGTATCCGCTCGGACTCTTCATCGAGCAGCGCACATGGGTCGACACGAGCGCCGCCGCTGACGACTATCTGGTGGCCGAGTACACGATGCACAACAAATCCGGCTCTCCGATTGCCGGCCTGCGTGCCGGTCTGTACTTCGATTGGGATTTCCCCTGGGCCGATGCCAGTCAGGATACCAGCATCTACCGCCCCACTGAGGGAGTGGGTTGGATGCAGGAACGCGGTGGGTCGCGGCTCCGGGGGGTCACGGTGATCTCCCCAGTGGGCACAACCGCCTACCGGACGTTCAGCAACGTGCGCGACATCTTTGACGGTTTCGCCAATGCCGAGAAATGGGCGGCCATGGCCGAAGGATTTACACAGGCGGACGTTGACACCATCGGGGACGCCTCGCACCTGATCGCCACGGGACCGTACGACATCCCCGCCGATTCCCTCGTTACGGTCGCCTTTGCCGTTATCGGCGCCGAAAGCGAAGCCGATCTGCTCGCCTCGGCGCAGTATGCACGGGATATCTTTAGCGGCGTAGGATCGCTGACGGTCCAGCCTGTCGCCCTGCAGTTCACCGGAACCGAAGGGGGCGCCGATCCGCAGACGCAGGAACTGACGTTGCGGAACCGCACCGACGTGGTGGTCTCGCTCTTTGACGTCAAAGAGGCACCATCGTGGGCCTCAGCCGATCCCGATAGCGGCACGATCGACACCGGCCAGTCGCTGACGTTGACGGTCGGCGCCCATATCGGGTCACTGACCGCACGGACATACCGCGACACGATCGTGCTCTGGACCTCCGATGAGACCAGTTCGACCATTCGTGTCCCCATCACCCTGAAGGTCAACTCCCCGGCAGCACCCGAGGCAGTCAGTCCGAATCCGTTCAATCCCAATGACGGTCCGGTGACGCTCACGTTCAAGCGCGCCCCCGGGACCGCCGGGGTTGCCACCATCTACGATTTGGCGGGCGAGCCGGTGCGCGATCTGGATTATGCCGCCGGCGCCGCATCGCTGATTTGGGACGGCCGCACCGACGGCAGCAAGATCGTCGCCGACGGCGTCTACCTCGGCCGCGTCGAAGCGACTGGAACCGATGGTTTCACGCAGATTTTCCGCATCGTCGTCAAGAAACACAAGTCGTAGACAGTCACACGACCGCTTCAGCAGGGGCACGGCACACCGTGCCCCTTTCGCATTCTCCCCTCCTCCCTCGCTGCATCCCTGAGGACAAGGGGCTTCAGCCCCTTGCTCATGGTCCGGTCTGCAGGAGGTTGAAAACCCCCTGTCCGCAACGAACGGCCGGTGCACTCGAATCGAGGACAGGGGGCTTTCAGCCCCCTGCGATCCGGTTGTATACTTCCGGTGTGACAAACCCCGTCGACCAGATCACCGAGAACATTCGCCGGTTCCGAGATGAACTGCACGGCGAACTGGCGCGTCTGGGTCGCCCGCCTGACTCGGTCGTCCTCGTCGCCGTATCAAAGACCTTCGGACCCGATGCCATCGCGGCTGCCCTGGTCGCAGGTCTGACCGACTTCGGCGAGAACCGCATTCAAGAAGCCAAGACGAAGATTCCTCTGGTCCAAACGCCCAGTCCGTCGCATTGGCATCTTGTGGGGCACCTGCAGAGCAACAAGGCAAAGGACGCTGTCGCCCTCTTTGACCTGATCCAGTCGGTCGATTCGGCAGAGCTCGCCCGCGATCTCAATCACCGCGCCGAACTAATCGGCAAAAGGCAGGATATTCTGATCCAAGTCAACACGACGCAGGAATCGCAGAAGTCGGGCTGTGACCCGACCGCGCTTGATGATCTGGTCGCCTCGGTCGCACCATTGCCGAATCTCCGCATCATGGGGCTGATGACCATCGGCCCCTTCGTCGACGACCCGGCGCCGATCACGCGCTCGTTTCAAATGCTGCGCCGCGAATTCGACCGTCTGGCGCAGACCGATCTGCACGGTGGCGCCATGCGCCATTGTTCGATGGGCATGACCGACGATTGGCGCATCGCCTTGGCCGAGGGATCGACCATGCTCCGGATCGGCCGGGCCATCTTCGGCGAGCGACAATGATCCGTAGGAGCGAGGCGGTGCCTCGCCCCCACAATGCCAGTCATGTCATGCCGAATCCGCCGCGGCGGATGAGGCATCTGCTGTTTCTTCCCGACCCCACTCAAACAGCAGACCCCTCGCTTCCCTCGCTTTCGCTCGGGACAAGTCGCTCGGGGTGACAATTGCCGTAGGGGCGACCCGCCGGGTCGCCCTCGGGCGAGGCAACGCCTCGCCCCTACGGATGATTCCGTTTGATCCGTGCGGGCTGCTTGAATATCCTTCGTCTGTCACGCGCCTGCAACCGGGCGGCCAACAAGGGGCTTCAGCCCCTTGAGACATGACGATATGTGGCCCTGACCTTGGTCAGGGTGACAGGGGGTTGAAAACCCCCTGTCCGCAAGTGGACAGGTTGGAGTTGGATTCGAGGACAGGGGGCTTTCAGCCCCCTGAAGACACGGAGACCACCATGACCGACTACCGCAGTCAAATCAACGAAGCCACCGCCGCCATCCGCAAACAGACCGATGCCCGGCCGACCATCGGCATCATCCTCGGCACCGGCTTGGGACAACTGGGGAAGGGGATCGACGTCGAGAAGACGGTCGACTACGAATCCATCACCCATTTCCCCCGTTCGACGGTCGAATCGCACGCCGGACGGCTCTTGTTTGGCAAGCTCGGCGGCAAATCGGTGGTCGCCATGCAGGGCCGGTTCCATTACTATGAAGGGTATTCAGTGCAGCAAATCACGCTCCCGGTGCGTGTCATGCGCCAACTGGGCGTGAAGATCCTGATCGTCTCCAATGCCTGCGGCGGGCTCAATCCGTTGTTCCAGGCGGGCGACATCATGGCGATCACCGACCACATCAATCTCTTGGGCGGCAATCCCCTGATCGGCCCCAACCTCGATGACTTTGGCGCCCGCTTCCCCGACATGTACCAATGCTACGACCCCGACCTCTTGCGCTTGGCCGAGCAAGCGGCGCTCGATCTGAAGATTCCGCTCAGGAAAGGCGTCTATGTCGGTGTCGCGGGACCGAATCTGGAGACCGCCGCCGAGTACCGTTTCCTGCGCATCATCGGCGCCGATGTCGTGGGCATGTCGACCGTCCCGGAGGTGATTGTCGCCCGCCATCAGGGCACCCGTGTCGCCGGTTTCTCCATCGTCACCGACATGGGCCTCCCCGACAACCTCCACCCGATGGACATGGACACAATCGTCGCCACCGCCAACAAGGCCGAGCCGGTGCTCTCGCGGCTGATCGGGGAGCTGGTGAAGAAAATTTGATTCCGGCGGGCGGAGCCCGCCCTAGACGTGATTGTGCCACAGGTCTTCAGACCCGTGCCCAAACGAAAACAACAAGGAGACGCCAGTGGCCGCCTATGTCATCGTCGACATCGACGTCACCGACCCGGTTCGCTATGAGGAGTACAAGAAGCTCGCGGCGCCGACGGTGGCGGCGCATGGCGGACGGTATGTGGTCCGTGGCGGCAACGTCGAGACCCTCGAAGGAGACTGGCACCCCGGGCGTCTCGTCGTCTTGGAGTTCCCGACCGCGGATCAGGCGAGGGCGTGGTGGGGCTCGGAGGCATATCGCCCCGCCAAGCAGATCCGCCACGCGACCGCCCGGACGAAGATGATACTAGTGGAGGGTGTCTGACTGTCCACTCGTAGGTCAGGAGCCCTGTGCTCCTGACACTTCCTTGCCGGCCGGATTGAAGGCGTCAGGAGCGCAGGGCTCCTGACCTACGGGACGGCCTTGGTAAACAAGGGGCTTAAGCCCCTTGTCCCCGAAGCCACCCTCCCGATGTCATCCCGAGTGGAGCCCCGCCCGGAGGGCGGTGCGGAGCGAGGGATCTGCTTTTCCCACCGTTGCGAACCAGAAGGAACAGCAGATCCCTCGTCCGCCATGGGCGGACTCGGGATGACAGGCGGAAGCCGCAACCGCGAACGGCGGTTCTCGGCGGGCTTCAGGGCGCGATCCCCTATTGCTTCGCCACGACCGGCCGACATATATTTCTGGCGGCCCGGAGGCCGGCTTGGACCATGCCGCAGCGCGCGACCATCATCATCCGAATTAGCGGGCCGTAGGACAGCCGGTCGCGGCGATGCGTCTGTGAGAAGACGTCGGCGATCGGCCGGCGTCGTTTTGTTTGCGGCCGGATGGCTGTAGGGATCATGAAGTAAGCCGCCCCCCTCTGACTCCCCCCGCCAACGGGGGGCGGACTGCTTGGCTCCCTCCCCGCGGGCGGGGAGGGCCGGGCTTGCCCTGAGCGAAGCCGAAGGGGTGGGGGACAACCGGATCACGAATACATGAACACCACCACCACACCTGACACCGACGTTGATGTCGCTTCAACTCGCACGTCATACGGCGACATTGAAGAGCAAATCCTGGCTTTTTGGGAGCGCGAGGAGATCTTCGCGCGCTCGCTGGCGATCCGCAAGGATGCCCCCGCCTTCATCTTCTTCGAAGGTCCGCCGACCGCCAATGGCAAGCCGGGGATTCATCATGTCATCTCGCGTACGATCAAGGACCTCGTCTGCCGCTACCGCACGATGAAGGGATTCCGTGTCGACCGCAAGGCGGGGTGGGACACGCATGGGCTGCCGGTGGAGATCGAAGTCGAACGCCGTCTGGGACTCGAATCGAAGCAGAAGATTCTCGAATACGGCGTCGACAAGTTCAACGCCCAATGCCGCGAGTCGGTCTTCCGCTATAAGGAAGAGTGGGATCGCCTCACGCGCCGCATCGGCTACTGGCTCGATCTCGAACATCCGTATGTGACCTTGACCAACGACTATATCGAGACGGTCTGGTGGATTCTGGCGCAGTTCTTCCAGCGCGACCTGCTGTACGAAGGACACAAGATCGTCCCGTATTGCCCGCGTTGCGGCACCGGTCTTTCCAGCCACGAAGTCGCGCTCGGCTACGACACGGTCAAAGACCCCTCGATCACGATCACGATGCCATCGGTCGACGATCCCGGCGTCGCCTTCCTGGTCTGGACCACGACGCCGTGGACGCTGATCTCCAACGCCGCGCTCGCCGTCGGCGCCGACATCGACTATGTCCAGGTCGACAGGGCCGGACGCCACTTCATCCTCGCTGAGGCACGCGCGCAGGCGGTATTGCATGATGGCTTCGAGATCACCAGGCGCTTCAAAGGCCGCGACCTGGTCGGCAAGAAGTACGAACCGATCTTCCCCTACTTCGCCGACACGCCGGAGCCGACCGCCTTTACTGTTCTCGCCGCCGATTTCGTCTCGACCGAGGATGGGACGGGGATCGTGCACATCGCGCCCGCATTCGGCGCCGATGACTACGATCTCGGAGTCAAATGCGGCCTGCCGGTGATCCAGCCGGTGCGCGCCGATGGCACCTTTGAGGAGAAGATCACACCTTACGCCGGGCAGTCCGTCAAGGACGCCGACAAACAGATTATCAAGGACCTGAAGGCATCCGGGCGGCTGTATGACTCCGGGACGATCGAGCACACCTACCCATTCTGCTGGCGTTGCGACACGCCGCTTCTGTACTATGCGCGCCGTTCGTGGTATATCCGTACGTCTCAATTCCGCGACCGGCTCCTGGCGCTCAACCGTCAGATTCACTGGCATCCGCCGGAGATCGGCGCGGGACGATTCGGCGAGTGGTTGGAGAACAACGTCGATTGGGCGCTGTCGCGCGAACGTTTCTGGGGGACGCCGCTGCCGATCTGGGTCTGCCCCTGCGGCGAGAAGACCGCCATCGAATCGGTCGCGGATCTGAAAGCCCGCGGCTCTCATCTCCCCGAGCCGCTCGACTTGCACAAGCCGCATGTTGACGACATCACACTGACGTGTCCAAAATGTGCCGGTGAGATGCACCGTGTCCCGGAAGTGATCGATGTCTGGTTCGACTCTGGGGCGATGCCATTTGCTCAGTGGCATTACCCATTCGAGAACAAGGACCGCTTCGACCGGCTGTTTCCGGCCGATTTCATCAGCGAGGCGGTCGACCAGACCCGCGGCTGGTTCTACTCGCTGCATGCCATCGCCGCCCTGCTCACCGACCAGCAGTGCTATCGCAACTGCCTGGTCATGGAGTTCATCGTCGACAAGCAGGGACGCAAGATGTCCAAGTCGAAGGGCAATGTGGTCGACCCGTGGGAGATCATCGCCGCCGATGGCGCCGATGCGCTACGCTGGTACTTGCTGTCGGCGTCGCAGCCATGGCTGCCGACACGCTTCGATCAGGCCGCGGTCACCGAAGTGCGCAACCGCTTCTTCGACACCTGGAAGAACACGCTGGCCTTCTATCATCTCTACGCCGGGATCGATGGAATCGACACGACAGATGTGCTGGCGCGGCCCGCATCCACCAACGAGTTCGACCGTTGGATCACGTCCCGCACGGCCAGCGTCGCGGCCGCCGTCGATCAGGCCTACGACGAATACGACCTGACCCGTGCCGTCCGGCAGATCGCCGACTTCGTCGTCGATGATCTCTCCAACTGGTACGTGCGCCTGAACCGACGCCGCTTCTGGGGTTCCGGGCAGACCGGGGATAAGCTCGATGCCTTTGCGACCTTGGCCCGCTCGCTCTTGGTCGTGTCGAAATTGGCGGCTCCGGCGGCACCGTTCTTCGCCGACTTCTCATACCGCGAGCTGCTCGGCCCTGAACCACCGAACGGTTTCCCACCCTCGGTCCACTTGGCCGATTTCCCGGTGGCCAACCCAGCAGGCGTGGACACGGGCCTGGAGGAACGTATGACTGCCGCCCAGCGGGTGGTCGGTCTGGGGCGCGCCGCGCGCGCCAAGGCCCGTCTGAAGACCCGTCAGCCGCTCGCGGAGGTAGCGGTTGTTCTGCCGACCGATTGGACCGAGGCGACGCTGGCACCGACGACCGCGCTGATCGCCGCCGAGCTCAACGTCAAGCGGGTGACCATCCGGAATAGCGCGGCTGAACTTGCCGAAGTCGCCGCCAAGCCGAATTTCCCGGTCTTGGGATCGCGCCTGGGAAGCCGGATGAAAGCGCTCCAGAGTGCGCTGGCGACTTGGGATGCGGAGACCGCCGACCGATATCGTCGGGACCAGACGGCGCAGGTGGTGCTGGCGGATGGCCCGGTCACGCTCGGGCCGGGGGATTTGCTGGTAGACTTCCGCCCCCGTCCCGGATATCATGTCGAGTCCGATGGGCGGCTCTTGGTCGCCATCGACACCTGTCTGGACGACCGGCTACTGAGCGAGGGATACGCGCGCGAGTTGATCAACCGCGTCCAGAACGCGCGCAAGAAGATGGGGCTGGCGGTCACCGACCGGATTCGCCTGGCCGTCCAGACCACCCCGCTGGCGGCTGAAGGGATCAGGTGCTGGGCCGATAAGATCAAGGACGAAACCCTGGCGGTGGCGCTGACGGTCAGCGAGGGGACGCCGGTGGTAGCGGCAGCGGAAAAGATCGACCTCAATGGCGAAGCGGCGACCATCACGATCACACCCGGCGGCGTATAGGGGCTGACAGATGCAGGCAAACCGCGACCCGGAGAAGACAGTGAACAAGCGCGACCTGAAGAAATTCGAGGAGCTCCTGCTCGCCAAGCGGGCAGAGTTGATGGGCGACATCAACCACCTCCGCAAGAGCGCCATGGACTCGACTCCGACCGAGGCCGCCGGCGATCTGTCGACCCATGCCTACCATATGGCCGACCAAGGCACCGACGCCGAGGAGCGCGAGAAGTCCTTCTATTTCGCCTCCAAGTCTGGCCGATTCCTCTATCACATCGATGAAGCGCTGCGCCGGATTTCGGATGGGACCTATGGCAAGTGCCAGTCCTGCGGCGGCGACATCTCCGTCGCCCGGCTGGAGGCGGTCCCGCATGCCCGCCTCTGCATCGCCTGCAAAGAGAAAGAGGAACGGGCCAAGGCCCGCGAGGATCGTTAACCTTCGGGAAGGCCCCGGCCCCTCATTCCTGCTTTGTCAATCTCAGCGCAACTGCCCTCTACTCCTGCTCCGAACGGCACCCGGGCACTCTGGATCACGGCCATCGCCGTCGTCGTCGCCGACCAGATCACCAAGTGGTTGGTGATGACGACCATGGACCTCTATCAATCGGTCCCGATCATCGGCGATGCCCTCCGACTCACTTATATCCGCAATTCCGGCGGCGCCTTTGGTCTGCGCTGGGGGCACTCGGCTGTCTACTATGTCTCGGCCGCGCTGATCATCGGCTGGATCATCCACCATGTGTGGCGCCATGGTGTGAGTCGGCGCCTCTCCGCCTGGGCATTGTCTTTGATCTTGGGCGGGGCGATCGGCAATCTCATCGACCGTGTGATGCGCGGCGAAGTCATCGATTTCCTGGATGCGGAATTCTTCGATCTGCGGATCCCCTCATTCAACCTCGGGATTCTGCACCATCCCGGATACAACCTCGACCGCTGGCCCACCTTCAATGTCGCCGATTCGGCCGTGACCATCGGTGTGTTGGCCCTGATGTTCTCCCTGTGGCGGGATCCTGTGCTGTATGGCAAGGCCCCGATTCCCTCTGCGACGGAGAGCCCCGCACAGGGAGAGCTGTCTTCTCCCGCCACGACCCACGGACCCGGCTCCACTTGACATGGCGGCCGGACGCCGGGCATTGCATAGCTCGCGGTGCCGGGTCATGTCGTATACTGCTCCGGTATGACCTCCGACCGCGATAAGAACCCCGCGCGCATCCGCCACACCGCGACCAGCGACGACGACGGCGGACGCATCGACCGCGTGCTGGCGTCGCGGTTCCCCGAGTTCTCGCGCGCGCAAATCCAGCGCGCCTGCGCAGCCGGTGCCGTTCTGGTCAACGGTTCTCCGGTCAAGGCCAATCATCGACTGGTTACGGGCGAAACAGTGGACGTGACGCTCATCCGCCTACCCGATGCCGAGGCGCCGCCTCTGCCGGAGGCAATCCACCTTGAAATCGTCCACGAAGACGATCAGATCATCGTGATCAACAAGCCGGCGGGCATGGTCGTCCATCCCGCCGCCGGACATCGCACCGGCACGCTGGTCAATGCCCTACTCGGTCGTGAGAGCTTCTCCGATGATGAGGTCCGTGCCTCAGCAGGGCGCCCCGGCATCGTGCACCGGCTCGACAAAGGCACCTCCGGCTTGATCGTCTGCGCGCGCACCGAAACAGCACACCGACACCTGGCGGAACAGATCAAGTCGCGCACGCTCTCCCGCCGCTATTGGGCGATCTGCTGGGGACATCTGCGCACGTCGAAGATTATCTTCGACAAACCGGTCGGTCGTTCATCGTCCGACCGCAAACGCATGGCCGTCACCGCCCGGGGACGGGATGCCGAGACGACCGTAACATTGCGGGAACGCTTCGCCATCGCCGATTTGATCGAAGCGGCGCTCGGCACCGGGCGAACCCATCAGATCCGCGTCCACCTGTCGAATGCCGGACATCCGCTCGTCGGCGACAGCGACTACGGCGGCGGTGAACACCACTTGAAGGGGATCGACCCGCAGTTGCGTCTCTTGGCCAAACGCATGCTCGCGACCATCGACCGTCCCGCCCTCCACGCCCACACGCTGGCGCTCGATCATCCCATCTCCGGGAATCGTCTCGAATTCACCGTCGATCCACCCGCCGATTTCCAGGCCCTGTTGAAACTCTGCCGCTCAGCCCCATCGTAGGGTGGGTGCTCTGCACCCACCATCAGCGGGTTGAAAACCCGCTGTCCTCGAACCGTGACATCTCGCGGACAGGGGGCTTTGAGCCCCCTGACGGTGCGTCCGGCTTGCCCTGAGCGTAGTCGAAGGGAGGACGCTGCCTACGGAACGGGGGGAAAAGCATGCCCTACATGTCGCCACAAACAATACTATTTTACTATATTATCCCTTGCCATTCGGCGTCTCTTTGCCGTTGACAATCTTCGACTTCGGGTGCATGTATATATGCGCCAGATGCCTCCGCCGACGCGTGTTGATGCGCGCCGGGGGTTGATACTCCACCCAATCGCAGTATCACAACCGAAGAGGTGTTCCATGCGCAGCAGTAGAATGCTCGTGCCCGCCGTCTTGTCGGTGATCGGCGTTCTGGTCTTGGTCGTGTCTCCAGTTTACGGGCAGGAGTTCTGTTTCCAGCCGGCGGTGAACTACGCGGCCGGGGATCGCCCTCACTCGGTTTCTACCGCCGATCTGGACGGGGACAACGATGCCGACTTGGCGGTGGCCAATTACTACAGCGACAGCGTCTCGGTCCTGAAGAACAACGGGGATGGAACCTTTGCGTCGGCGGTGAAGTACGGGGCCGGGGATGACCCCTCCGAGATCTCTGCCGCCGATCTGGACGAGGATAACGATGTCGACTTGGTGGTGGCCAATGTCAACAGCAACAACGTTTCAGTGCTGAAGAACAATGGGGACGGGACTTTTGCGGCGGCGGTGAACTACCCGGCCGGCAATTACCCACGCTCGGTCTATGCGGCCGATCTGGACGGGGATAACGATGCCGACCTGGCGGTGGCCAATTTCTGGAGTGACATCGTCTCGGTGTTGGGGAACAACGGAGATGGGACCTTTGGGGCGGCAGCGAGCTAGGCGGTCGGGGATGGACCCATCTCGGTCTTTGCCGCCGATCTGGACGGAGACGACGATTCCGACCTGGTCGTGGCCAACTACCTCAGCGACAACGTCTCGATGCTGAAGAACAACGGGGATGGGACATTTGCGGCGGCGGTGAACTACCCGGCAGGCTCCGGCCCCTTGTCGGTCGTTGCCGCCGATCTGGACGGGGATGGCGATGCCGATTTGGCGGTGGCCAACTTCAATGGCGACAACGTCTCATTGCTGAAGAACAGAGGAGGAGGGGTTTTTGACCCAGCAGGCAGCCTTGGGGTTGGGGATGGCCCGCGTTCGGTCTTTGCCGCCGACTTGGACGGAGATGGCGATGTCGATCTGGCGGTGGCCAACAGCCTCACCGACGACGTCTCCATCCTCTTCAATTGCACTCCACAATTCTGCCCCTGCCCGTGCCATGGCGATCCGGTCTGTGACGGGCTGCTGAATGTTGTCGATGTGATCGTCGTGGCCGAGGTGTTCATGGGCCAACCGCCGATCGCCGATTCCGGGTGTCCGTATTCGCGCACCGATGTCGACTGCAGCGGCACGACTGACTTAGTCGACCTGTTGAACTTCATCAACGTGGTCTTCTTCGCGGCTGATCCCGGCGCCCAGTTCTGCCAGCCCAATCCGCAGCCGTGCCGCGACACACTCAATCCCGGCACCTGCAATCCCGGCGTGCCGACACCCAACAACTCGGTCGTGGTCGAATCCAAAGAGGTGAGCCCCGGCGCCACCGGCGTTCAAGTCGGCGTCTATGTGCAGAACAACACGGCGCTGAACGGGCTGATTATTCCGTTGGAGATTCGTGAAGTCACACCGGGCGCCTACATCCAGAACTCCTTCAACTACGAGGTGACCGGCCGTCTGGCCGGCAGTGGCGTGACCCAACACAGTGCCAAACAGCACTACCGTGACCCAGACACTGCCAACCTATGCAGTGGACCGGTCTCGGAGACATTCAAGTTCCCCGGCACCGCCACGGGCACATTCTTCACCAGTCCCAGCGCGATCATGTGGTCGGGCGTGAACTCAGATCAGCCATGCCTGGCGATCGGCTCGGATGGTTCGCCCGGCGCGGGGACCCCATCGTTGACGCTGACGTTTGATGTGACGACGACCAGCGGCGAATTCGAGATCGACACCTGCTGCGTACTGCCCGCCAACCATCTGGCGTTTGCGATCTGCAACACGCACGACTGTCTGCTACCGTCGTTTACCAAGGGCGTGATCCGCATCGGCGCGCCGGACACGCTCAGTTGTACCCGGTCATTCACCGACCCATACCTGCTGGCGTGTCCACGTGGGGACATCCCCTTCGTCATTCACCTCGTCAGTTCGTCCGGAAAACCCTGGATCGGCGACCACAGCATCTATCTCGACTTTTCGTCGTGCACCGGTGGCGAGTTCCTGCCGCAGCCGGGAGTCTATCCCAACTGGCCGCTGGTATATGTCGCCTCGCCCTCCGACGACAGCGGTCGAGTCTTTGTCTCGATCGCGGCGGGCGGCGATTGCGCCGACTGCAGTGTCTCGGTTTATGCCGATTGCGGGCTGATCGGGACGGTGCCGGTGCGTTCGGTCGACGTCGACGGCGACGCCTGTGTGCTGCCGTTCGATTCCGATCCGGTCGAAGGCCTCTGCCGCGATGTCAACGCCGATGGCGTGGTCAACGATGCCGACTTGACCCGTCTGGCCAACCACCTCAATCACCGCTACCCGACCGGCGCCTGCGACTGGCTCACCCAATCGATTGCGATCACGCCCGAAGCGGGATACGGCGACGGCGACACAATCAAGGTCTTCCACACGATCGACAACAATCCCTCCGGCGGCACCTGCCTGATCGACTCGGTGGCGTTCTATCAGAGTGAAGTGAGCGTCACGCCGACATGGGAATACGTCACCTCACATGTGCACGGAATCTTCCTCCCGAAGGCCACGGCGCTCGTCGACTCGTTCAGCTATGTCGTGCCCGCCTATGGAACGATGTGCCTGCGGGCGCTCTTGTATTCCTCGTGCTGCGCAGAACCGCAGGAGGAGACCCGCTGCTTCACCGATTCGATCCAATGCCCGCCGGGATCGGTCTGTTCCTACTTTGCCGCGCTGAAACTGAGCGATGCCGACCAGTACATCGAGCGCCCGGTCGATCCCTTCCCGCCGGGCTGGATCTATGATACTATTCAAGTCCCGCCCGACACGACATTCTACATGATCTGCACCCATGACGGTACGCCGATCGGGACCGCCGGCTCGGTTGTGGTGTACTACCACATCGCCTCCGGTTGGCACCAATTCACGTTCCGCGTGCGTCAGGACTGGCACAATGGCGATCTGTGCGGAGGCCCGAACGGACAGGTCGATTGCATCGTCAATCTCCAGGACGTCGGCTGCCTGATCAACCTGGTGTTCCGCGGCGGCATGCCGCCGACCCCCAATCCCGAGGAGCACGGCGACGTCAATTGCGACGGCATCTACAACGTGTCCGACGTCGTGCGATTGGTGGACTACGTCTTTCGTGGCGGCTACCCGCCGCCCGATTGCGGCGCGGGGCCGACGATGTAGCGATGCGTTGATTCACAGCGAGACGTCAGACACAGGAGGTGACAGCATCGACGACACTACGATGGGTTTCATAACCCGGGGCGAGACATGAGGTGTTGGTGCCACGGATCTTTAGACCCGTGAACTCCCAGGGGCAGAGAGAAGGGGCACGGGTCTGAAGACCCGTGGCACACCGATTCACTTGGGTTATGGAACCGATTCTATGTATGTACCCTCGCAACAAAGACAGGAGTTGAGCGGTCTGGCAACGTTGTGATTCCACGCAGCGACGCGGAGCAAGGAGGAACGGTATGAAGCGCGCGGCCTGTTTGTCTGTTGTCTTAGTTCTGCTGGCCTCTACGGCGGCATGGGCTGCCATCCCGGTGGCGGAGCCGTCCCCGGCGACGGCCGGAGTCGCCACCTGCAATTGCCCCTGCGACGGCGACCCAGACTGCAGCGGCATTGTCACCGTCGTGGATCTGGCGCATACAGTCGACGTCGCGTTCCGGGGCTCGCCACCTGTGTTCGATCCCGATTGCCCCAAGGAGAGAACCAACTTCAACTGCGACGGCGTCACCGACGTGCTCGACGTCACGAAGATGGTGGGCTATCTGTTCCACGGGGACCCGCACGACCAGTGCTTCTGCAATTCCTGCACGTGCTGGTTCTGCATCCCCACGCCCACGGATACCGGTGGCTCGGTCACCGTTGAATCCAAGAGAGTTCCGCCCGCAACAGCAGGGGTTCAGGTGGGCATCTCGATTGCTAATGACGTCGACATCTCGGCTATCGTGATGCCGCTGGAGCTTCGCTCCGTCACTGGAGGCGCTTACATTGCAGCCAACCTCTCCTTCACGGTCCCGGCCGCCAACCGTGTCGGCTCAAGCCCGGTCGGCACCGGCGCGGTCACAAGCCTGTACTATCCCATGCCCGGTGGTATGCCTTGCAGCGGGCCGATCTCATACACGTACACGACGGGAGCGGGCGCTGTGGACTATGTCAGCCCCGACGGCATCCTGTGGGCCGGGTACAGCTCGACTGTCCCACCCGGAGACATGCTGCCCGCGGGCGCCGACCCGCCGGGGACGGCCAACGCCAGCTTCCTGCTCACCTTCGATGCCAACGCCAACGTCGGGACGTTTGAGATCGACACCTGTTGTGTCACCCCGGGGAATCACCTGATGTTCACGGCCGGGAACGGCTGTAATGCCGAGGTTCGCCTGCCGACATTCACCAAGGGAACCATCACCCTCTGCGATTGTCCCTGTGACGGCGATCCCAATTGCGACGGCTTCGTGACTGTCACCGATCTTACGCAGGCGGTCAACGTCGCCTTCCGCGGTGCTGCTCCGGTATTCGATCCCGACTGTCCGAAGGAGCGAACGAACGTCAACTGCGATGACGTGACCAACATTCTCGACGTGAGACTGTTCGAATGTGTCGCCTTCCATGGTTACTCGCCGGCTCAGCTCTTCTGCAACTCCTGCGACTGCCCGTCATGTCAGCGCCCGCCCGTGACTCCCGGCGGATCCGTCGTGGTGGAATCGAAGATGGTGCAGAAGAACGAGGTCGGCGTGGAGGTCGGGGTTTCTCTGGCCAACAAGATGGACTTGACCGGGATCGTGCTGCCACTGGAGTTCCGCACTGTCAGCGGCGGTGCTTTCACTGCCAACGCGCTTACCCTGACCGTTCCCCCCGGCAACCGAGTCGGCTCAAGTCCGATCGCTTCCGGGAGCATTGACAAGCGCTACTACCCCACCGCCGACGGCAACTGCAGCGGCCCGATCTCCAGCGGTTACCAGACGGAGGGGCCGGTTGACTTCATCAGCCCCGATGCGGTCTTGTGGTCCGGATTTGTAACGGGTCCACCACCCGCCGGCATTCTGCCAGTGGGCGCGGATCCGCCCGGTACCGCCAATGCCTCATTCCTGCTCACCTTCGACGTGAACGGGAGCGGCGGGGTATTCGAGATCGACACCTGTTGCGTCGCCCCAGGGAATCACCTGCTGTTCATGGGCACACCGGACTGCGACCCGCCGCCATTCCTCCCGGCGTTCACCAAAGGTGTCATCACCATCTGCGACTGCCCCTGCGACGGCGACCCCAATTGCGATGGAGAGGTCACGGTCATTGATGTCAACGCGGCAGTCAACGTCGCCTTCCGCGGGCAGACTCCTGTCTTCGATCCCAATTGCCCGAAGGAGCGGACCAACGTCAACTGCGACGATGGCACCAACATCCTCGATGTCATCAAGATGGTCTGCGCCGCGTTCAAGGAGTACGATCCGGATGTGATCTTCTGCAACTCGTGTGATTGTGCCTCGTGTTTGGCGTGGCAGACGGACCCCGGTGGCGCTGTGGTGGTCGAATCCAAGACTGTCTGGCTGGGCGCCACGAGCGTGCAGGCGGGGATCGCCATCACCAATGACATCGACATCTCGGCGATCACGCTGCCTCTGGATATTCGCACCGTGACAGGCGGCGCTTACATCGCCAATTCACTGGTGCTCAGCGTCCCACCCGCCAACCGCGTGGGCGCCAGTCCCGTCGGCCAGGGATCAGGGGCCAAGCAATACTATGCCACGCCCAGCGGCACATCGTGTAGCGGACCGACGGCGAACAGCTATCAGACTCCGGCACCCACTGTGGATTTCGTGAGCCCAGATGGCGTCCTGTGGTCGTATACGAGCCTCGCCCAGCCTCCCAATGATGTCCTGGCCGCCGGTGCCGATCCGCCGGGGACGGCCAACGCCTCGTTCATCCTCACATTCGACGTGACCATGAATCCGGGGACGTTCGAGATCGACACCGGCTGCGTGGCACCGGGGAATCATCTGCAATTCGTGGGTGGGGCCGCCTGCGAAACGCCGCAGATCAGGGTGCCGTCGTTCACGAAAGGAACGATCACCGTTGCCTGTCACTGTCCCTGCTTGGGGGATCCGTACTGCGACACGATAACGAATGTCCAAGACGTGGTGGCGACGACCGACGTGGCCTTCCGGGGCAAAGCGCCGACATTTGACCCGTTGTGTGGAAGCGGCAATCCAGCCCAGCGCACCGACTTGGACTGTAGTGGTTTCTGCAATGTGCAGGATGTGGTTCGGATGGCGGACGTTGCCTTCCGAGGGTATGATCCGGCGACACGGATCTGCAATCCCTGTCAATGTGATCCCTATCCGACCAACTGTCCACCGATCCAATGACGCATCGGACGCCGTTCTGCATTCTCACTCCGCTGCGGTCGGGTAAACAACCCGGCCGCAGCGGCGCAAATGACGAGAAGCCGAAACTGACCTAAGAGCCGTCAGTCCGACGAACCTACGTCTGTGCCTCTTCCCGATCCGTCGGTCACCCGGAGGGAATTCTCCGCCCACCAACACCTCTGTCTTGGGATGGAGCAGCACCCTTCACGGGAGATACGGTGTTGCTGTCGACCGGTTGCCGGCCGGATGACGGCGTGAAGAGCCATTCGGCGTTGCGGGCGGCGCGGTACGCGGCACGAATCCGTGACAGCGTATGCCTCTCCCCATCCGTACGGCCCAAGGCATCCCATCGTAGATGGCGGGTCAGTACAAGCGCACCATCGTTCAGTTCTCGTTCCTCGCGGAATTCTCCTCCGGAATCGACCGCCGGCGGTGCCGTGGGCCAATACTGGGCCGACCAATCCTGAGGCAGATGGACGATCAGCGTGTCATCGACCGATTGGCGAAACTCCACGTGGCCGGGGTCGGGCCGGCCACCCAGAGTGTCGGCCGCAACCCAGCCGGCCGGCGCGGGACGAATCAGCAACTGATGGGGGCCGGAGACAGCCCAGCCGCTGATGCGCCCGCGCAGATCGGCGGCGATCGCATCGGAGGCCACGACTTCGATCCGATCCACAATGCCGTCCACGGATGGACGGGCGACGCCCAGAAGCACGGCGATGTTGTCCCGAGCGTCGCTTCCCCCACGCAAGGGCAGGCAACGCGCAAAGTGCCCGCTGGCCAGCACATGGGCCGTGAAGTTCAGATCCCCGACCGAGTCGAGAGTGCCTTCCATGCGCGTGACAAAGCGGTTCTGCGCCGCCGTCTGCGAAGGCGTGAAGAGGAGCCGCCCCCCGAACGGTCCCACCGCCAGAGCCCAACGTGCTTCGCAGGCGCGCGGCAGTGTACCCAGGGGATAGCGGCGATCCGAGGGATCGGCCCACAGCGTGTCTCCATTGATCACGGTCCAGCCGACCACATGGTCAAACCAGTCCTTCGGGAAATCGGGATTCAACTGCAAGGGATTGCGGGCCCGCATCAGTGCCGGATAGGCCGGGATGCCGGCATGCCGCATCATCGCCAACCACAAGAAGACAACGTCCTTGCAGTCGCCGTAGCGATTGACGAAGACTTCGCGGGCCGGATGCGGACGCCAGCCGCCGATGCCGACCTCGATGGCGACATACCGCCAGCGATCCGATACCCAGTCTTTGAGAGCGGCGGCGCGGGCCCGGTCGCCGACAATATCCTTCAGGTGTTGATCAATCTCGTGCCTCTGGTCCGCGCTCAATTCGAGTTGACCGGACGCCAACCCCCAGTACCACTGTCCGAGCGCCTCCCACGAGTCGGTGCGGCCGTTCCGTCGGCCAAACCGGAACTCTCGCGGCGCGACGTGCAAGAGGGGCACCGTGCCGTTGACACTCCCGAAGGTTGTGTCCGGCGGCACCCAATCGTGCAGTTCCCAGCGGGTCACCTGTCGCCGCGGATGGTGGTCTTCGAATTGCTGGAGACCCGCAGCAGCGACTTCGAAGCGGATCGCCTTGTCGGCCGGTATCTTGACTTCGTACACGGCGCGTCGACGCGGCCAGTGGTCTCCCAACACCCAATCGGGCCAGAAGAACGGGTTGTCGATCTTCACGGTCCAACGGGCTTCGATGATGTAGGGCGGATGCGGCGCCACCAGATCCACGGCCCGGATCACGTCGCCGGAGTAGAGTCGGAATTCGGAAAATGGCGCGATCGGACGGACCGCCTCCGGGCCAACGGTGAAGAGAACGCGGCCGAGCGTGTCCCGCACTTCGCCTTGAAAGCCGACCAGGCGTTGGAAGAATGTGTCCCAGATATGGATCCGACCCGCCTCGGCACCCGCGGCGCGATTGATGCGCACAACGCGATGCGCTTCGACCGACAACCCGTGCGCCGGCGACCAGTCGAGCGACCACTTGTCCAACTCGTAGACGGCCGGATACAACTCCCATGGCTGCGCGCCGACCGCGGACGCGCCGAGCAGGCACACCACAATCGCCGCAGCCCACCACGTCCGAGGGCCGGACCTATGCCTGTTGTTCGGGCTAAAGCTGGACATGGCGCGTCGGACGCGAAGCGCCCGTCCGGGCGCCCTCCCACAATACGCCATCACCGGAACACCCGCCAAACACAAAACCCCACCTGTTCGGCGACTCCGGCAGGCGCAGTCATAGACTGCACGACGACCACACGCTGCTCGTTGGCCCGAATCGTGGGGCTTTGCTACGGAGTCTCGCGGTACAGAACAACGAGGCCGCGTTGGGCCAATTGAACCGTGTTGAAGAGTTCGCGCAATTCCGGAAAGAACAACGCGCCAAAATCCCGCCGCTCCACACGCCAGTATCGAGAGGCGATCACATGATTGCCGTCGGCAATGACCGATGACCGGAACTGATAGCCGTCACCGGACATCGTTCGTGCCGACAGCAGATCGGCAAATTGATATCCGGCCGGCAGGTGCCATACGACCCGGCAGTCCTCACTCCAGGGATAATCAAACGAGATCGGATAGCGCCGGTTGGCCGCCATGAGGGGATTCTCATCCAGACGTCGCAGGATCGCCGGACGGATGAAGAGCCGCTGGGCATCCAACGTCGCCGCCCCCGGCCACGCGAAATCCACGCTCAACCGAATCGGCGCCCAGTCGTTGTCGGGGTCGGTGACCACCACCGTGCTGGTCGGCACAATGCCGGGAAGCCACTCCCGGTGCAGATAACCGACCGTGTCGTGGTCCGACAGCGCACACAACAACTCATAGGCTGCCTGACCGACAACCGTCAATTCCAAGTGGCCGGTCGCCGAGCCGTCAGTCTGCAGATAGACCGAACCGTCGGCGTACACATCCCGGTCCACCGGCGGCGCGGGCAGGTCCACGATGACGTCCTCGACATCCCGACGGTCGATGACCACGCCGGCATCGACCAGATCGTCGGGGGGCAGATACCCCAGCCAGGCGCCGGCGACATTTGTCTCGCAAAAGAGCTCTTCCCCGTTCAGACTCACAAGGGCAATCGTGTGGTCGAACTGCTCCAGTCGATGGTCGCGGCTGTCGAAGCGCAAGTGATCGCGGCGCGAGATGAGCACCGGCCAGGCGGCGAAGCCGTTCGCGCGGAGCAAGGCAACAAACAGCAGGTTCTTCTCAATCGCATTGCCCCGTCGTTGCGCCAAGACGACGCTCGCCGGCTGCAGACTGACGTCGTAGACGGAGGGCGCGACCCCGGAGAGCGCGATCGAATCACGAACAAACTGGTAGATGCGGCGGGCCAGCTGGCGACGCGCCCATGCGGCGCCTTCGCCCCCAATGCTCGGGAGTTTGCCCCACGGTCGCCAACTGGACGCAGGATGGAGCAGGGAGACATAGACGCGTCGCACCTGTCCGGCAAGATCCGACCAACTGTCCACGAATTCCTTCGTGTAGTTCCCTTCCCGGTACCGCACGATTTGGAAGTCCAAGAGAACACGGTGATCGAGCAATGACGCAATGAGCGGCTCCGGCACGAGAGGCGGCAGGTTGCGCGATCGCCAGGTGAACTGCCGCACCGTCTGATTCCGATGCAGAATCGAGGCGAACATCGTCGAATCCGGGCCCTGGACGAATTCGGCGTTGTTCAACACCGCCGCGTACTCGAACCCCTCCGGCAGACGGACCACCAATTCCGAATACTCGGTCGGAACCTCATTCTGAAATACCCACGGGCGGAGATAGTAGAAGTTCCGCGAGAAGATCTTGTACTTGTATTCAACGACACATCCCGGCGTGACCTCCGGAAAAGCGAACACCACCTTCTGCCATTCGCCGGTCTGCGTCCGGTAGAACGCCGACGGGTCGACGGGGACACGCCGCCCATCTTTCGTCAGCGTATGGGCTTCGACCAGCTCCAGCTTCTCGGAGGAATGGAAGGGAATCTCGACGTTGGCGAATCGGTAGGCGTCGGCGCGAAAAATCTGAATCCGTCGGTGGCGTTCAAACGTAAACTTGTAGCCGGGGCCAACGACGATCAGGCCCCCGTCGAAGACCACCGCCGCGCCCGCCGAGGGGTCGTCGGCCAGACGGTCACGTCGCTGCTCTGTGGGGATCATCTGGCCCCACGGTGCACCAGCGGCATTCTGTGCCTGCAACCGAGCGGGCAACAGAAGGACCACCCCGACCGTTAGCACTGCAACGGTCAGCCAGAGACTGCGAATTCGGCCTGACTGGGCTCCCACGGTTACACCGTTAACCGTAAGCCGTCTATTCTGTTGTCTTTCCTCAGCGGGCGGTGAGGTCCCGCTTTCTACCAGGTGAGAGGCGCGAAGCCTATTCTCCCAGAGTAAAATACGCAATCACCCGTCGCGTGCAAGTGAAATCACACAGAGGTCAAGCAAGCCTGACGGCGAGGCGAGGACGACAAAAACCAAGGCAAGCCATTGTCAGGTAATCAGATAACGCTGATTGCCGTCGCCGACTGCCGTGCACAAGCCCTCATGCCAAAGGCCGGAGGGCTTGTGTGTGCGACCCCATCGACCAGGCAGAGCACCTTCGCAACTTGCGGCTGCGATTCAAGGTGGATGTCTGACGCGCCCGTCGCTTGGCCGTGGACCGGTCTGATTTCGAGGCAGGAGTCTTCGAGACAGATCAGGCGGAGCTTTTCGACTTGGCAGCACAGTCGCCGATACCACACTTTTGGTTGCGCATTAGATTGTCGTGTCGCACCGACAAGGAGCAATGTGGACGATCCATTCCTCTTCAGTCAGTTGAAACTCAGTGACGGTCTAGTCCGTGATTTGCGACGGATGAACCCTTGGTGGGAGGGCAATCCATTACCCCCGTTGCCGACCACTCGCCGCCATTTGGTCGAGGCAATCCACCGGCGGGTCAGGATTCAACTGGCTCCCATCGTTGTCGTACGTGGCCCTCGCCAGATTGGAAAAACCGTCGCCCAGCAACAGGTCGTGCAAGACCTGCTGGATCAGGGGGTGCACCCCAGTCGGCTACTACGGATGCAGTGCGATGAATTACCGGAGCTGTCGCGCCTGACAGAACCGATTCCGCGCGTTGTCGACTGGTACGAGAGTGCCATACTCGGAAGAACGCTGAACCGGGCGGCCCGCGACGCGGAGCCGGCATTCCTCTTTTTTGATGAGGTACAGAATATCAAGAGCTGGGCACCACAGTTGAAGGCGTTGGTCGATGCATCGTCAGCACATGTTGTCGTTACGGGGAGTTCGGCATTGCGGATCGAACGGGGGCGCGATAGCCTTGCCGGGCGCATTTCAACAATCGAAGTTGGGGTCTTGTCGCTGACAGAGATAGGGAACTTCCACGGCATCGATTCAGGACCGCCGTTTCTTGCTGACAACGGACTCGAGTCGCTCACGCGGCAAGACTTCTGGAGTGACTTGGCCGGCTACGGAAGACGGCTGCAACCGGATCGTGACCGGTCATTCGCCTGGTTCTCTGAGCGCGGTGGGTACCCCATTGCCCATAAGGAGGCGGGCGTCCCTTGGAACCAGATCGCAGACCAGCTCAATGAAACCGTGATCCAGAAGGTCATTCGACACGACTTGCGGGTCGGAGAACGCGGGCGGAGACGTGACGAGCAATTGCTGGAGGAAGTATACCGTCTCGCCTGCCGGTACGCCGGTCAAGCGCCGGGCCTGACCGTCATGGCCAGAGAGGTGGGCCGCGCTTTGCACACCACTGTGGGGACACAGCGGGTGAATCACTATCTGAAGTTCCTCGCCGAGACACTGCTCCTGTGGCTCATCGATCCACTGGAGATTCGACTGAAGAAGAAGCGTGGCAACTCGAAGATCTGTCTGGCCGACCACGGCTTGCGTGCGAGTTCGCTGCAGGAGTCGATCCCCCTTGATCCGGACAGACTCCTCCAAGAACCGCAGCTTACGGTACTGGCGGGTCACATCGCGGAGAGCGCCACTGGAGCGACACTGCTGGCGATCTCCGGTCTTGACCTCGCCTACCAGCCGGAGCGCGGCGGGGAGCCAGAAGTCGACTTCATACTCACAATCGGCACGAAACGAATTCCCCTCGAGGTCAAGTATCAGAGACGGATTGACCCCATGCGTGACACAGAAGGACTGCGCGCGTTCGTTGAAAAGCGTGAGAACAACGCGCCATTTGGTATCCTAGTCACACAGATCGATGGAGTCTCCGTCACAGATCCACGAATCGTGACGCTGCCCCTTTCTTCGCTGATGCTGCTGAGATAGCTCCGCTCCAGAAGCTCTCCTCGATTCGTCGAATCCGCCGTCTCAGCGGTGTCACTCATTCCGCAGCGCCTCAACCGGGTCGACATGCGCGGCGCGAGCGGCGGGATAGAGTCCGGCGAGCAGACTGGTGACCATGCCGACGGCGAGGGCGGCGAGGATCAGCCATGGCGGCAGGGCGAACAAATCGATCCCTTCGATTCCCTCACGCGCCATGAACGCCTGTCCCACGGCGGAGGCGACGCGGCTGATGACCCATCCCAAGAGGATGCCGAAGACGGCACCCACGAATCCGATGACAACCGATTCGACGAGGAACAGCACGCTGATGTCGCGTTCATCGGCACCCAGCGATTTGAGGATGCCGATCTCTTTGCGGCGTTCCAGAATCGACATGACCAACGTGTTGACGATGCCGAGCGACGCCGTGACCAGCGCGATGATGCCGATGACGCTGAGCGCCAGGTCGAAGTAGAAGAAGAACTTCTGAATCTCCTTGAATTCCTCGGCGAGACTGAAGGGGCGGAATCCCATCGCCCGGATCGAATCGGCCAGCATCTTCTGGTCGGCGGCGGGATCCAGATCGAGCGTCAGGTGCGGGTAGGTCTTGCCGTCGGCTCCATTGTCGCCTCCCAGCAATTGACCCGATTGCAGCGCCCCGACCAGCGCGGCCGGGTCATCCAGTGAAACACCACCGGAGAATCGCCGTGCCGCGGCTGCGGGGATCATGACCGGCGCCATGCCGCCGCCGGCGGCGATCACGCCGCAAATGACCAGCGTGTCACTCACCAAGGCGCGGGCGTTCAACCACCCGTCGACAAACTGCCGCATGGCGTTGTTGACTTCGGCCCGCACCTGCCGGCGCACGTACTCACGGACGAACAGCGAGTCGATCCAGATTTCATGCCAGCGGCGTCTGAGGTACTCCGGCTTCGGCGGGAAGACCCGCGCCAGACCGCTGTCGATGCTGGCCAGACGCACGTTCAACACCAAGGGTTTGCCCAACGCCGAGTCGGGATACTTGATGCCACATTGCCTGAGAAAGTACGCGGCCACGATGGCCTCGCGGGCGCTGTCACCAGCAAACACGGAGCCGGCGCGAAGGTGGGAAAACCACTTCGTGTGCAGCGCCTCCTGCGACAGCGCCTGCACCTTGGCGGTCATCTGCGAATCGCCGAGAATCACATTGGCCGTGAAGGCATCATAGGGGAAGACCAGCCGCACACCCGGCATCCCACCGAGTCTCCTCAATACCGCGTTGTCGAGGACCGCACGCGCCGTGGTGTCGGTCGCAGCCGTCTTTCTCACGGGGAAAACCCGCATGGTGTGGAACAGCCCGAGATTCTCGAACTCCGCGCGCACATACCGCTGGTTCCCGGCGCCGAAGGAGAGCATCGCGACGAACGCCCCGATGGCGATCACCACCCCGGCGATGGTCAGGGTGGCGCGCAGCCGCATGCGCAGCAGATTCCCCGCGGACAAGGCGATCATGTCGCGGAGGATCATGCCGCGCCTCCGGCGTCCGTCACAATCTGCCCATAGCGCATGCGGATCGTCCGCCGGGCACAAGCGGCGATCGAGGGATCATGCGTGACCAGAATGATCGTCTGCCCCCCGCGATTCAACTCCGCCAACAACTCGATCACCTGCCGCGCATTATCCTGATCGAGGTTCCCGGTCGGCTCATCGACACAGAGCACCGACGGGCGTTTGACCAACGCGCGCGCAATCGCCACCCGTTGCTGCTCGCCACCCGACAAATCGGCGGGGCGATGGGTCATCCGTTCGGCCAGGCCGAGCCGTTCCAGAATCGCCGTGGCCTGTTGGCGGCGATCACGGGGTAGAGTTTGATTGAAGTAGAGCGCCAGCTCGACATTCTCCACCGCCGTCCGGTGCGCGATCAGGTTGAACGACTGAAAGACCATCCCCACCTTGTGGGCACGGTAGGCCGAGCGCTGACGGCGCGACAGGGTAGCGAAGGGCACTCCCTCGAAATCGATCCCGCCTGAGGTCGGCGAATCCAGACCCGCCAACAGATTGAGCAGGGTCGACTTTCCCGATCCGGAGGCCCCGACCACAGCCAAGAAATCGCCGCGCGGGATGTCGAGCGTCACCCGGTCGACCGCGCGAATCTCCTGCGGCCCGCGTCTGTAGTAGCGGCAGAGTTCGCGTGTGCGGATGAGGGGATGGCCCATTGAGGGCTGCTTCTCGAAAGAGTACTGTATCTTCAAGTGCTCAACAGAACGAATTGAGATGATCGTGTCCAGAGAAAAGCAGGTTCCTCGCCACGCTCGGAACGACAGAAATTCTCCAGGCTCGTCCGCGCTTCTGTCACCCCGAGCGCAGCGAGGGGTCTGCTGTTCATGGACGGGAGCGCCCGTTGAGGCGATGCCATCCCGCGATCCTCATTCATGTCTACGGAAAACCCCCGCGCCGGTTGCCCGACGCGGGGGTGGTTGTTGCAGGGGGCTGAAAGCCCCCTGTCCTCAAGACTCGGGAGGCTTAGAAGTCGTCGTAGCCGCCGCCACCCATGCCGCCAGGCATGCCGCCGGGACCGCCGGGCATCGGTGATTTCTTCTCCGGCTTGTCGGTGATCATCGCCTCGGTGGTCAGAAGCAATGAGGCGATCGACGCCGCATTCTCCAGCGCGATGCGGGTCACCTTGGTCGGATCGATCACGCCCGCCTTCATCAGGTCTTCATAGACGTCGGTCAGGGCATTGTAGCCGAACGCGGCGCTTTCGTACTTCACCCGGTTGACCACGATGGAACCCTCGGCGCCGGCATTCTCGGCGATCATGCGCATCGGCTCTTCGAGCGCCTTGCGGATGATGTTGACACCGATCATCTCATCGTCATCGGCGCCCTTGACATTGTCGAGCGCCTTGAGGCAACGGATGTAGGCGACACCGCCGCCGGGGACGATCCCCTCTTCGGCCGCCGCACGGGTGGCATGCAGCGCATCCTCGACCCGCGCCTTCTTCTCCTTCATCTCGACTTCGGTGGCCGCGCCGACGTTGATCACCGCCACGCCGCCGGCCAACTTCGCCAGCCGTTCCTGCAGTTTCTCCTTGTCGTAGTCGGAGGTGGTCTCCTCGATCTGCTTTTTGATCTGTGTGATGCGGCCTTTGATCTTGTCGGAAGCACCGGTTCCCTCGACGATCGTCGTGTTGTCCTTGTCGATGGTCACGCGCTTGGCCTTGCCGAGGTGCGACAGCACGGTGTTCTCCAGCTTGAAGCCGAGCTCCTCGGAGACCACCTGCCCGCCGGTGAGAATCGCGATGTCTTCGAGCATGGCCTTGCGACGGTCGCCGAAGCCGGGGGCCTTGACCGCACAGACTTTCAGGGTGCCGCGCAGCTTGTTGACGACCAATGTCGCCAGCGACTCGCCCTCGACGTCCTCGGCGATCACCAGCAGCGGCTTGCCGAGTTGGGCAACCTTCTCCAACAGCGGCAAGAGGTCCTTCATCGTGGAGATCTTCTTGTCGTGGATGAGGATCACCGGATCCTCGAGGACCGCCTCCATCGCCTCCGGATCGGTGACGAAATAGGGGGAGATATATCCCCGGTCGAACTGCATCCCTTCGACCAGTTCCAGCGTCGTGTCGGTCGACTTGGCCTCCTCGACCGTGATCACGCCATCCTTGCCGACCTTGTCCATCGCGTCGGCAATCAACTCGCCGATCGCCTGATCGTTGTTGGCCGAGATCGAGGCGACTTGGGCATATTCCTTCTTCGAGGGCACATCGACTTTCAGCTTCTTCAGCTCCTCGATGACCTGGGCGACCGCCTTCTGGACACCGCGTTGCAGCGACATCGGGTTGGCACCGGCGGTGACGTTCTTCAGCCCTTCGCGGTAGATCGCCTGCGCCAGCACGGTGGCGGTGGTGGTGCCATCACCGGCGACATCCGAGGTCTTGGAGGCGACTTCCTTGACCATCTGCGCCCCCATGTTCTCGAAGTGGTCTTCGAGCTCGATTTCCTTGGCGACGGTGACACCGTCCTTGGTGACGGTCGGGGCGCCGAACTTCTTGTCGATGACGACATTGCGCCCCTTGGGACCGAGCGTGATGCGCACGGCATTGGCCAGTTGGTCGACGCCGCGTCTCATCTTCTCGCGTGCGGTTCCGGAAAACTCCAACATCTTGGGCATGGTTTATGACTCCTTGTCGATTGCTCTTGTTTTGGTCATGTCAGGAGCACGGGGCTTGTCCGCCTCCGGCGGGCTCCTGACCTACAAGATCACCACGGGGCATCCCCGCCTGTCATCCTGAGCGAATTCCGGCCGCGGAAGCGGGCGGTATGAAGCGAAGGATCTGCTGTCCAGCCCCTACGCGTTCCGCCACGACGAGAAGCAGATTCTTCGTCGCATGTCCGCCACCGGCGGACATTGCTCCTCAGAATGACATGTGGTTGCCGAGTTTGCACTGGGACTTGACCCTGTGTGAACGTTAGTTGACAACCGCGAGAATGTCGCTTTCGCGCATGATCAGATACTCGTCGCTGCCGATCGTCACCTCGGTCCCCGAGTATTTGCCGTAGAGGACCTTGTCGCCCTTCTTGACCTCGGGGGGAATGAGTTTGCCCTCATCGGTCTTCCGTCCCGGACCGACTTCCATCACCTCACCCTCTTGGGGCTTTTCCTTGGCGGTGTCGGGGATGATGATCCCGCCCTTCTTCACTTCTTTTTCCGTGTCGAGCGGCTTGATCACCACGCGATCCGCCAGCGGCTTCACGTTCATCGTGCTCCTCCTGTGTGTTGGTTCGCTCCTATACAGTGATGTATTGTCGTCCACAGCCGCTGTTAGCACTCGATGTCAACGAGTGCTAACATCGTGCCCCATTATACGCGCTATCGGGCGATGGGCGCAAATCTTTTCGGTACGGGACGTTGTTCCGGGACGAGGTGGTGTCCATTGCTTATCGCATTGCCATTCAATGCATTAAGGCGATGTCATTAGGCCGGCTGTCCCACGGCTCACGCCGTGGGCTGGGTTCTTTCGCCCCTTCGGGGCTCCCTCGTTCGATTTCCCTTGGCGATGAACGTCCGGTGCCCCACCCGAAGGGTGGGCACGAGGGCCGTGTGATCATGCCAAGCGCGGTTGCTACGACACGGGGCGATTGCCCAGCCAGATGGCCCGGAGGCCCTTGAGGGTCAAGATCGGATCGACCAACTGTATCGTCTTCGACCCTTCGGCTATGAGCGGTGCCAAGCCGCCGGTGGCGATCACCTTGGGAACGCCGCCCATCTCAGCAGCGATGCGGGAGACGATCTCGTCGACCGCACCGATCGTGCCATGGTACAGCCCTGAACGGAGTGCGTCTTCGGTCGTCTTGCCGATGGCAGATGACGGTGAGGTGATGGCGACTTTGAACAACTGCGCCGCCTTATGGGAGAGGCGTTCGGCGGATGTCTCGATCCCCGGAGCAATAGCGCCGCCGAGGTAGGCGCCGTCTTGGGAAATCACATCGAACGTCGTCGCCGTCCCGAAGTCGACCACGATCCCCGCCGAGTGGTGCTCCACCCAGAATCCCTCGGCATTGGCGATCCGATCGGCGCCGACCTGCTCCGGGAATGTCGTCGCAATCCGGATGTTCAGCCGGGAACGGTGGGTTACTTCATGTGGCCTTGAGCCGATGACTGCCTCGACCGCCGCTTCGATGACCGGGGTCAGGACCGGCACGACCGAACAGACGACCGCGCCGGAGATGCCATCGCGCGCGATCCGTGCATCGGCCAGCAGTTGACGGAGCAACATCGCCGCCTCATCGACCGTCCGTGCGTGTGTCGACGCCAGTCGGAACGAGAACACCAGCCGATCACCTTCAAACGCCCCCACGTGGGCGGTGGTGTTGCCGATGTCGATGGTGAGGAGATGGGGCATCACTCCAGTATATGTCATTAAGCGTGCCCATTCCAGTGCGGTGGGTGTTCTGCACCTGCTGCCAATCGTGGCGAATTTCAGCATGAGGCGCGGGTGCTTGTGAAGCACTCGGTGAATCCGTACCATTGGTCGCTTCGACGGCCGACAACTGGCATGGGTGGGCCACCTTGGTGATGGCGCCGCCGGAGCAGACCGAGTGACCATGGACCAACAGCACATCCGCAATTTCTCGATCATTGCGCACATCGACCACGGCAAGTCGACCCTCGCCGACCGTCTGCTGGAGATCACCGGCACGATTGAGGCGCGCAAGATGCGCGAGCAGGTCCTCGACAACATGGACCTCGAACGCGAGCGCGGCATTACGATCAAATCCCATGCCATTCGCATGCGCCATGTCGCCGCCGACGGCGCGGAGTATGTCCTCAATCTGATCGACACCCCCGGACACGTGGATTTCAACTACGAGGTTTCGCGCGCGCTGTCGGCATGTGAAGGGGCGATACTTGTCGTCGACGCGGCCCAAGGAATCCAAGCGCAGACCGTCGCCAATGCCTACCTGGCGATCGAGGCGGGGCTGACGATCATCCCGGTCCTGAACAAGATCGATCTGCCGCAGGCCGACTGCGACCGTCACGCCGCCGAGGTCGCCAACCTCTTGTCCTGCGAGCCGCGCGATGTCCTGCGCGTTTCCGCCAAGACCGGATTGGGCACGCCCGAGCTGTTGGAAGAGATCATCCGTCGTATCCCAGCGCCGTCAGGGAATGTGGCAGCACCGCTGCGTGCGCTCGTGTTCGATGCGGCGCACGATTCGTATCAGGGCGCGGTGGTCTATGTGCGCGTGTTTGACGGTGAGCTTAGGGACGGGGATCCGCTCCGGTTCTTCGCCCAGCCCGAGCACCGGCATGACGCCGACCAGGTCGGCATCCTGCAACTGGGGTACATCCCGACCGGTCATCTGGCTGCCGGAGAGGTCGGCTACATCACGGCACACCTCAAGGACATCCACGAGGCGCGCGTCGGCGACACCGTGTCCAATGCCGATGAACCCGCCGCGGAGGCACTGCCCGGTTTCCGCGCCATCAAGCCGATGGTCTTCTCCGGTCTGTATCCGGCCGACTCCGATCGCTATGGCGACCTGCGCACCGCCTTGGATAAGCTACGACTTAATGACGCCTCGTTGTCATTCGTTCCCGAGCGCTCGCTGGCGTTGGGATTCGGATTCCGTTGCGGGTTTCTCGGGCTCTTGCATCTGGAAATCGTACGCGAGCGGCTGGCGCGTGAGTTCAATCAGCCGATCGTCGCGACTGTTCCGAACGTCGAATACGAGGTCACGATGAACGACGGCACCGTGCGGACGATCGACAATCCGGCGGATGTGCCGCCGCGGGGGCAATACCAGTCGATCGCCGAGCCGTATGTGCGGGCTCACATCGTCTGCCCGACCGACGCCGTTGGGACGGTGATGACCCTGTCCACCGGCAAGCGCGGCTCGTACCTGAACACCGAATACGTCGCCGGCGACCGGGCGCGACTGATCTTCGACTTCCCACTGGCCGAGATCATCTTCGATTTCTACGACCGGCTCAAGTCGGTCACGCGCGGATACGGCTCCCTCGACTATGACTATCTCGAATACCGGGTCAGCGCGCTGGAGCGTTTGGAGATCCGTCTGGCCGGTGAGACAGTCGATGCCTTGTCGGCCGTGGTGCATCGCGATGCCGCCTATCGCATCGGGCGGCGCATGTGCGAAGTCCTCAAGGAGTTGATTCCCCGTCAGCAGTTCGAAGTCGTCATCCAGGCCGCCTTGGGCGGCGGCAAGCCGATTGCCCGCGAGTCGATCAAGCCCTTGCGCAAGGATGTCATCGCCAAGCTCTATGGCGGCGATGTCACCCGCAAGCGCAAGCTCCTGGAAAAACAGAAGGCGGGGAAACGGCGCATGAAGCGTGTCGGCAGAGTCGATGTCCCGCCGGAGGCGTTCCTGGCTGTGCTCAAGATCGGGGAGTAGGGTGGGTGCTCTGCACCCACCATCAGCGGGTTGAAAACCCGCTGTCCTCGAACCTGCATTCCCTTGCTGACACGGGGCTTCGAGCCCCCTGGCGGTGGGTGCAAAGCACCCGCCGCTACAGGGCGACACCGGCGAGAGCTTCGTTCGATGCGTCGGGTTCGGCGGGATTAATCACGCCGATGTAGTCGGCCACGTTGACCCCGACATCCCGCGGGTTGAGGATTTCCATCAGATGTAGACGTTCGTCTGCCGGCGCATCCGGCTGCGGGGCGAGTCGCCTCTCTGTTCGCACCGGCACCCCATGAGCATCGCGGATCACAAGGACCACGGGAGCATATAGATCCGTCGAATCGTTTCGGATCACCACCGCCAGCGATCCATCCGACAGCCGTCCCACCGTTCCCACCGGGAAGACACCGACCGTGTGGACAAACGCCTTCACCACCAAGGGATCATACCGGGTGGCCCCTTGGTGGAGGAGCCGCCGCATCGCCTCATCCGGACTGATCGCCTCTTTCTGGTAGACCCGCCCCGAGGTCATCGCGTCAAAGGCGTCGCAGAGCGCGATGATCCGGGACTCAAGTTGCAGGACCCTCGGTCTTGTCAAGGTCGGGTATCCGGAGAGGTCGACGTTGAGGTGGTGCTCGAAAGCCCCGGCCATCGCCGTACTCACCTGCGCATCGAGCGGTCGCATACTGGCGATGGTGAGAGCGCCGAGCGCCGGGTGCCGTTTGATCTGCGTCCAGTCGTCCTCGTCGAATTCCTTCGGTTTGGTGATGAGGTCGCGCGGAAGTTTGACTTTGCCGATGTCATGCAACATGGCCGCCAGGCCAAGGCGCGTCAACGCCATCCGGTCCAGCCCCAGACGCATGCCGACGGCGATGGAGTAGATGGCGACGTTGACCGAATGGTAGAACGTGTACTCATCGAAATCCTTCAGCGCGGCGAACTCGAAAAGAATGTCCTCCTCGCCGGCAACTTCGTCGATCAATTGATGCACAGTGCGCTGGACCGAGCCGGAATCAAAGGAGTTGCGGTCCCGTACCCGCTCCCAGAAATCCTGCACGACTGCTTCCGAGCGCTGGAACAACGCTAGGGCACGGCGGCGACGGGCTTCCTGGGAGTTGGTTGTGGTCGCCCCGGACGATGGGAGCCGGCTGCCGTGCAACGACAGCGGGCCGATCGTGATGCCCGTGATCGCAAGTCCCGTCCATGTCTCACGCAGCGCGTCGAATGTCCGGTCAGGACGACGGCCCGCCTCGGCAAGCGCGAAGAGCGCCTGGTCGATCTGGTCGGGAGACGCATCGGCGTGGATCGTCAGATCGCCCAGTCCCAATTCACCGAACCGTTCCGCCAATGGCCGTCCGGATGAGAACTCGCGGTCGTAGTTCAGGCGCTCGCCGTTGAAGAAAAGGTAGTCGTTCTGATAGCTGATCCGGCAATCACTGCCGTGGTCGAACAGATCGGCCAGCGCCTCGTCCAGTTCCGAACGGCGACTGCGGTAGCCGGCGTTGTTGTCGTCATAGACAGCCGCCGCGCGCCAGGCCGCGAACAGCGCCTTGAGAACCGTGTGGGCGCGCCGCCGTTGCTCGGCATCGACCGATGGCGCCGTGGTGATCGGGGGCGGATGGCTGCTCATGGCAGGCGATCCTCCTGGGCGTCATCCTCGGCGCGCGCCTGACGGGTCAGAGCCAGTCGAGCTGCCTGGGCGAGTTCACGGTCGCGACCGCGGGAGAGTATCTGTAGCTCGCTTTGCGCCCGGGGATCGGTTGATGCTCCCAGAGCCCAGATCGCCGCCAAACGTACCGGGCGCCAACGGGCCCTGCCCAACATCGGCGACCGATGCGCCAAGCGATTGAGCGATTCGACCGCCTCGCCGCCGCCCAACCGGGCATAGGCGGTCAGCAACTCCCGCAGCTCCGCCGGGTCCTTCCCAGTCAGTGATTCCGTGTCGAGCTTCTCTTTCAACCATTCAGGAGAGCAGCTCCCGGGACGCTGCCCCAGCGCCCTCAAGGCGCGGCACCGCAGACTGTCGTCGCTGTCTTCCAGGAAATCGCGCAGGATCCGCTCTGCCTCCGGAACGTGCATCCGTTGCACGGCCCGTAAGGTCTCCAGCCGGACACGCGGATCGCTGTGCTTGGCCGATTTGCGCAGGAACATCAGACCACGTTCATGGCCGATCTCACCCAGGATCATGGCCACGTTGCGGGCGACATACCAGCGCTTGTCATAGATGAAGCCGCCGATCAGATCGACGGTCTCCCGGCCGTGCTTGCCGAGGAAGTCGCAGACCATCATGCGTGCCGGGCGATGTTCGAGCGTTCCGAGCATCGCCGTGATCGGCGTGATCGCCTGGGGTCCAAACAGCGGCAGAAGCGTGGAAACGGGCTCCAGATCGGCCTGCGGGTTGGTGTTCAGGTAGGCGGCGAGACGCTCGATGTTTTGTCTTTGTGCCGCCACCGGAAGCGCCGCTGTCAGGCGTCGGGCGACCAGCGGTGGCGCCTGGGCGGCGTCGTCGTGCCAGCGTACGAGCAGCCGGCGTGCCAGATCCCAACGGTTGTGCTGCACGGCGTGCTCGAATTGCCGCTCCAGCACGGCGACCGACTCGTTGATCATCCGCCAACTCTCACTCGAACGGATCATCTCCGAAAGCAGATCCATCCCGAGTTCCTCGCCAGGTTGATCGCTGTCGCCGCACGACAATGCGATGACCCTGTCCCGTTCCGCCGTTGTCAGTGAAGAGACATCCCCAAATGCCTTCATGATCTGAATGTAGCGGTGGCTTTGGATCCCGGCGTAAGGATTGGGGAGTGCCGTATCCTCCGGGGCACCCGGCATGTCCGCCCCTGGCTCGGGTGTGTCTGGCGACGGCCGCCCCGTGAAAGAGTGGGCGCGGTCGGACAGGACATCGTCACGCACCGGTTCGATGTACGTCCCATCGACCAGCCGGTCCACCGTGAAGTGCTTGATGTGCTCGAATGCCGCCTCCCAGAGACGGTTGGCGACGTCCGCGCGTGCGCCCGGAGTGCCGTACACCTCCGCGCAGATCGCCAGGAATCGATCCGATTCCTCGCGTGTCAGACCCTGATGGAAGACAAGTTGCCTCACCCCGTCGGCGAAGAACATGTAGGCGAGGTTGTTGTCGCCGAAGGTCTCGTAAATGGTCTGTCCACCGCAGTCGAATCCTTCCGCGAAGATCGTGAGTGTCAAGGTCTCCCGCTCCTCCAGGAGAGGCGCGAGAGCATTCAGAAATTTGGCGCGGAATTCGTCGGGCAGGGGGTTGGTGGCCGGGTAGAGGCAGATGGTCTTGATCGCACGCCCCCATGTGTGACAGAACTCCCGCACCGCCCGGAGGTAACGTTCGCTGAGCACCGACGGCAGCCCGGACTCGGATGCCGCCTCGCCGAAGTCGATGTAGTTGTGCTCGACCATCCCCATATCTTCATATCGACATTGACATATGGACCGATTAGAGACGTGGCAACGATCCGGGCTGAAGGGGGCATGCGGGGGACATCCCGTTCCTGAAGCGTAGCGGCCCGGACGTGCGAAGGCGCACGCAAACGGCTGACGGAAACGTCGAGGGAGCGCCAGCCAGGCGTGTTTGGACCAACCGGGCGGAAAATTCTGCCGGGGACGGCGAAGATGGCCGATGGTGGCGCCAGCATTCCTGCCGCGCCTGATCAAAGGCGGACAGAAACACCCGTTCCACCATGATCTTCGTCCACAGACCCTGACGCGCCGCGTAGAAACGGTTCATTCGAGCCATGAAACCGACGACCGGGCCACGGTCTTTCGGATTGACCCCGCCCATGCCGGTCTCTAATGTGACGGCATGAAGACGCCCCGGCTACGCTTGCTGCTGACCATCCTATTGGTTCTGGGAGCGGGCCGGATCAGAGCCGGCGGCAGCCCGTGGGAAGATGTCCCGCTCGATTCCTGGATCTACGACGCCGTCTTCGAGTTGTCCTCGCAAGGGGAGTTTCGCTCGCTGCTTCTGCACACGCGCCCGTATACGCGCGGCGAGATCGCGGCGGCGGTGGCGGACATGACGACAACGGCATCGTTATCACAGGGCGCGCGATGTCTGTGGGCCCGGCTCCGGCAGGAGTTCGCCGAGGAGTTGGCCACTGGTGCTTCCGGCGGTAACCAGCAACCGGGCGACCGTGTCCGCCTCGCCGTGGGACCGGGTATGCGCCTGGACCAGTTTTGCCATGGGTACGCCAAGAACCGGGTCGGACTCGACCTAGCCGGGTCGTACAGCGCCTCGGACCACCTGACGGCACGGACACGGGTCCGCATCGACTCCGACGGCCGTCATGACACACAGTTCCACGGCGAGTACTGGAAGGAGAAGTTCACCGCGTGGGTCGATCAGGCGGTGATCACCGGCCGTTTCGGTCGTCTGCGGGCGGCGTTCGGACGCGAATTCTGGCGTTGGGGACCATCGCCGATCGACGCCATGCTGATCTCCGATCACTCGCCGTCGTTCGACGGCCTGCGGCTGACCTATCGCGGACGTCGGTGGGCCTTCAGCTTCCATGCCACACGGCTGGAGTCGATGGGCACCGATCCCACCGACCCTGATGAGCCGGCGGGAGTCGCCGATCGCTATCTGGTCGGTCACCGGCTCGACTGGCGCCCGCGGCACAACCTGGAGTTCGCGTTCTCGGAGGTGCTCGTGTTCGGCGGCGTCGACCGTCGCTGGCCTTTCTACTACATGAATCCACTCCTGCCCTACTATTGGGAGCAATTGAACAATGATGTGAATGACAACCCACTGTGGAGCGTGGAGGGATCATGGCGGCCGTACCCGGGGCTGGCGCTCTATGGCGAGTGGCTCATTGACGACTTCCAGATCGATTTTGTCAGCGAACCCCAGCAGATCGGAGTGACTGGCGGAATCGCCTGGACCCCGAATGCCGCCGACAGGCGGCTGTTTCTCAATGTGGAGTACCAGCGCATCAACACGTTTGTCTACGGCCAGGGTCGCTCGTGGAACCGGTTTATGCACGGCCGCGACTACACCGGGAAGGCGATCGGTATCGGCTCTGACCTCGGGACCGACGCGGACCGGATGACGCTCCGTCCGCGGTACCATCTGTCCGCGACGGTCGATTTGACGGCCCTGGCCGAGCACATCCGTCGGGGCAGCAACCGTATCGACACGCCCCAAGAGGGCTCTGTGCCAAAGCACGTCGCCTTTCCCTCCGGCGTGGTGGAGCGACACGCGAGGGTCGGGGCGGGGCTCCGGGTCAACATCAGAGCCCGTCTCGTGGGCGAGTGCCAAGCGGGCTACGATCGGGTCCGCAATGCGGAGAATGTACCGGGTTGTACACACGAGGGTCTGTTCGTGAGACTGCAACTCCAGGGATTCTGGTGGAAGACGTTCGCTATGTGACGGCCACGTTCGCCTTGTCCCTTTTCTGCCACCGATGACCTCGTCATCCGACCACTGCACCGTGCTGGCCCCGGCCAAGATCAATCTGGGTCTGCGCGTTTTGGGCAGGCGCCCCGATGGCTACCACGAGCTGGAAACGACGTTTGTGGCGGTGGATCTCTATGACCGACTCACGTTTCACCGTGGCGACGCGGGGGGGTTCAAGCTCACGTGGGAGAACGCCGACCCTGACGCGGCCTTTGAATTGGAGACCGGGGAGAACAACCTGATCACGCGCGCGGCCCGTCTGGTGGAACGCGAATGCGGTCTGAAGCTGAGTCTGGCCGCCCATTTGCTTAAACGCATTCCGATCGCCGCCGGTCTGGGCGGCGGGTCATCAGACGCGGCAGCGACCCTGGCGGCCCTGAATCGACTGTATACTCTGGGTCGCTCGCGGGAGCAGTTGGCCGATTGGGCGGCGCAATTGGGGTCGGATGTCCCCTTTTTCCTGGGGGAGCCGTGCGCCTTCGCGAGGGGACGCGGTGAGCGGCTCGAACCACGGTCAATCCCGACAGCCTGGTGGGCCGTGTTGGCCTGCCCCGCCGTCCCCTTGACGGCGGGTGAGGTCTATGCCGCTTTGGACTTGACTTCGACCGGGGTGGCTTCACATGTTTCCGGGCGCCTTGATGGGGAGGGCTTCATCGCCGCCCTCGGTCGAATCACCAACGATCTGGAACCTGTTGTGATTCACCGGGTCCCCGAGGTCTCGTATTGGCGCACGCAACTTCTGGCGATGGGTGCAGCGGGGGTGTATGTGTCCGGCAGCGGGCCGACGGTGTTCGGTGTATTCACCGCGCCGCCCGACATGGGACGGTTGGAGCAGGACGGACCGAAACGAGCCCGGCTGTACGTGGTCCGGCCGGTTGAGACTCCCCTGGCGTTGGTGATCGGGTAGTTGTGCAGTCTCGGTTTGCAGCCAAGGAGTAACCCGTGGAAATCACCGAAGTGCGCATCACCCTGCGGGACGAGGACAAGCTCAAAGCATTCGCCAATGTTACGTTCGACGAGGAGTTTGTCATTCGCGGGCTGAAGATCATCAACGGCAACAACGGGTACTTCGTCTCGATGCCGTCGCGCAAGCGCTCCGATGGGACCCATCAGGACATCTGCCATCCGATCAACAACAAGATGCGGCAGAAGATCGAAACCACGGTGCTGGCGGCCTATGAGCAGGAATTGAAAGATGCCGCCGCCGGAAAGCGGACAGCCGCCGACCCGCGCGATGACTATGATGCACAATCTCCCGACACCGGCGCAGGAGGTCCAACCGCCCCTTAGGCGCTCCGGCCGTGGCGATCTGCGGCCGTCGCCGGCCGTCACGGCGTCGGTGTCCAATCGGAGCCGTCCAAGATACATGGGGCGTCGTCAAGCGGTAAGACACGGGCCTTTGGAGCCCGCATTCCCAGGTTCGAATCCTGGCGCCCCAGCCATCCGCGGCCGCGCACTCGACGAACTGGCCGTTTAGGACACTCCCAATCACGACGATGACTCTCACCACTCTGCCCGATTGTCGACCATGGAACCCGAACTGAAGATCATAACCGGAAACGGGAACCGCCCCCTGGCGCAGAAGATCGCCGCCCAACTGGATCGCCGGCTCACCGCCTGCACGGTGACGCGGTTTTCCGACAACGAAGTCTTCGTGCAGATCGACGAGAACATCCGCGGCTCCGACCTGTTCATCGTGCAGTCGACCAACAGCCCCGCCGAAAACCTGATGGAGCTGCTGATGCTGATCGACTGCGCCCGTCGCGCCTCGGCCAAGCGGATCACGGCGGTCATTCCCTACTTCGGCTATGCGCGCGCCGACCGCAAGGACCAGCCCCGTGTCTCGATCACGGCGCGTCTGGTCGCCAACATGATCACCGTCGCCGGGGCCGACCGGGTGCTGACGATGGATCTTCATGCGTCGCAGATTCAGGGCTTCTTCGACATCCCCTCCGACCACCTCTATTCGGCGATTGTCTTCAATGACTATTTCCTCAAGCTCGGCATCAGCGATCCGGTGGTCGTCACTCCCGATGTCGGGTCGATCAAGATGGCGCGTGCCTTTGCCAAGACCCTCTCCTGCGGTCTGGCCATCATCGACAAGCGCCGCCCCGGCCCCAACCAGGCCGAGGTGCTCAACATCATCGGCACCATCGCCGGGAAAACGGTGATCCTCCGGGATGACATGGTCGACACGGCCGGGACATTGACCGAGGCCGCCAAGGCCGTGAAACAGGGGGGTGCGCATTGCATCTATGCCTGTTGCACGCATCCGGTTCTGTCGGGTCGGTCGTTGGAGCGGATCGCGGACTCGCCGATCGAGCGTCTCCTGGTCGCCGACACGATCGACCTGACGCAGCGGTCGCTGCCGCCGAATGTCGAAGTCATCTCCACGGCCCGTCTGTTCGCCGAGGCCATCGCCCGGATCACCCATGAGGAATCGGTATCGGCGCTGTTCCCCTCCGAGCCCAACGGGGCAGACGTTCATCGGGAACGGGGACGGCCGGACGATGCCCCCAAACAACCGGAATCGCCACGCGTAGGTACAAACGCCCCGACCGGGGCCTGACATCTGCAACCTGTGAGGAGCCCATCGTATGAAATCACTGCCGCTTTCCGCCCGTCCCCGTACTGCCGCAGGCAAGGGAGGGGCCCGTCAACTCCGCCTGGGCGGCCTGGTCCCGGCCATTCTCTATGGCGAGCACACAGCACCGGTGGCACTATCGGTCAACGCACGAGAGTTTGCCTCTGTGCTCAAGAAGTCCTCGTCAGAGCACGTGCTCGTTGATTTGAGCGTCCAGGGTTCTGATTCCGGCACGGAGTTGGCTCTGGTCAAGGACGTGCAGCACGATCCGATCACCGGCGGCGTTCTGCACGTCGATTTCCTCCACATTCTCCCCACCAAGAAGATCAGCGTCACGGTGCCCGTGCGCGTGCGCGGTGTCGCCGACGGCGTGAAGAACTTCGGCGGGATCCTGCAACACACGATGCGCGAGCTGGAAGTCGAGGCCCTGCCGGCGGACATCCCCGAGGTCATTGACGTCGACGTCTCGGCCCTCGGGATCGGCGATGCGATTCATGTGCGCGACATCTCGATTGAGCGCGTCGTGGTCGTCACCGGTCCTGAGCACACCATCGCCTCAGTCGTGCCGCCGACGGTGGTCAAGGAGGCCGTCCCGGTTGCCGAGGGTGCGGCCGCCGCTGAGGGTGCCGCCGGGGCGCCCGAAGTGATCGGCGAGAAGAAGGAAGAGGAAGAAGAAGCGGAAGAGGTAAAAGAGAAAGAGAAGGAGAAGGTAAAGGAGAAGAAGAAGTAGACAGACCGTGTCCCGCCGCCTGCTCTCCTAATCACTGCGCCCGAGGCGCCCCGTCGAGTACCGGGGTCTCTCGGGCGCCGCGCTATCGGGATCGATCCTCTTGCAAAGGCAACTCGGACCAGGGTGAGCCAGGCCCAAGCCGTACTGTCCCGTTCCGCCGTTGCTGTTCACCGCCATGACGATGCTGCTCAGCCCGCCCTCGCTGTATCTGGTCATTGACCTGGTCTTGGGACGTCTGTTCGACTTCAGCCGACTCCAAGCACTCTACTACCTTCTTTCTCTGTTGGCGTCGCTGGCCCTTTGGATTCTGGCGGCTGGAATCCTGGCTGGTCTGCGGCGGGGGCGCCCGCGGCTGGCATGGATGGTCACCATCCTGTTGGGCGCACTGTACGGCGTCAACCTGGTGTTGGTGTACGGGTATCGACTGATCGTCGGCGCGCTGCCCAACTACTATACATTCACGTTCCTCTTCGACGAGCCCCGGAATAGCTGGACGCTGTTTCTCGATTCGCTGCGCACGGGGCATGTCGCCGTGATGGTGCTCATGACCGGCCTGTGGATTCTGGCGTTGCGTCACGGGTCGCGTCACGGCGCGCGGGCGCCCGTCCGACGCACGCGTTCGCCATGGGGACTCGGGCTGGCCGCCACGGTGTTCGTGGTCATCCAACTCGTCTTGCACAACAACATCCGATTCGTCGATCAATCATACGTCGCCGACCTGACCACGACGACCGGCCTCTTGCGCAACGTCTCCACGCGTTTGAGTCGGCGACCGGTCGGCTTGGGAGGGCTGGGGGCACGGATTCCGACCCCGGTGCCTGATCTCCCGGAGAACGCTCCCGCCGGTGCGCACACAATCGACGGGCGTCCGGTCAACGTGCTGATCATCCTGACCGAGAGTCTGCGGGCCGACGAGTTGGGTCTCTACGGCCAGAGCCGGAGCACGTCGCCGTTTCTCGATTCTCTCGTGACCGCCGATGCGCAACACGTCGTGCGCTTTGCCCGTGCCTTTTCGCCGGCCTCCTCGACCTTCATCTCCCTGCCTTCGCTGATCACCGGTCTGGCACCGGTCATGCCGGCGCGTCTCTTGCACACACAGCCGGTCTTCTGGGAGTATTTCAAGGCGATGGGGAGACAGACCTTCTTCTTCACGTCGCAGAGCCACGAGTGGCGTCACCTGAAGGTATACTTCACCATCCCCGCCATCGACGATCTCTACAACATGGAGATTGCCGGGTTCAAGCGAATCAACGACATGGGGGTGGATGACCGCCATGTCGTCGACCACTTTCTCGGCTGGCTGGGCCACCGTGACACGGCCGTCGCCTTTGCCGGACTCTTGCAGTTCAATCAGACGCATTATCCCTTCTGGACACCGGAGGATGCGCGTCCCTTCGGAACCGACACTCCCCGTGACCGCTACGACAACGCGGTCCGCTACGACGATCGCCAAGTGGCGCGGATCATCCAGGGACTGACTGAACGCGGACTCCGGGATCGAACGCTGATTGTCCTCACGTCGGACCACGGCGAGGGATTCATGGAGCACGGGTTTCTCGGTCACTTGAGTGGCCTGTACCGGGAATGCCGGCAGATACCCATGCTCGTTTTCCTGCCGGCGCCACTCATCGGGGACACCGCGTGGTCCGGTCGACTCGCCGTTCTGACCGCCAACAGCGTGCGCAATGTCGCCAATCCCGACATCCTGCCGACACTCCTGGATTTTGCTGGTGTCTGGAATGATCCATCGCTCGACGGAGTACGCGACGGATTCTACGGCCAATCGCTGCTGCGACCCGTCGACCCAAACCGCCCGCTGATCGCCTCCAACAGCAATGAAACTTCGTCCGGTCACAGCAACCTGTCGCTCATCACCGGCGACTGGCACTATCTCTTGAATCTCCAGGGCGCAAAGGCCGGCACGGAGGAACTCTATCATTGGGCCGACGACCCGGGGGAAAAAATCAACCGCATCGACATCTTCCCACCGGAACTGCGGACCAGCATCTACGGTGCCTTTGCCCGGTATGAGCTGTGTCGGCGGATATTCCGCGGTTGCGGCATTCCCCTGGACACTGAGCCGACTGATTCTCCCGGGGTTGCGCGCGGGGCACGGGAGAATGCCTCTTGACACGCAAAAAAGGATCATAATACTCTTCGTTGCGGCCCGGCACGGTGCGCGGGGGGCGTGCGAGAATCCTGCCTCTTGATCGGCCGGTGCCGTCGATGCTAATTGGAACCGACCGAAACGGGCGCGCGGGGAACGGTGCGCGCCTCCCCCAAACCGACGACCGGATAGACGTGAAGCCGTCACGGACGACGACCCGCACCCGACCTTACACGGCCCGCGCCCTGGCGCGCGGCGTGCGTGGACTACTGGACCCCCACCGCCCGCTTCTGGCACAGGTCGTTGTGACGCGGCGCTGCAACCTCAGTTGCGGCTACTGCAACGAGTACGACAAGTTCTCGGCGCCGGTCGACACCGACGAATTGCTGCGGCGCATCGACCATCTGGCAGACCTGGGCACGACCGTCGTCACGCTGACCGGGGGAGAACCGCTGTTGCATCCCCAGTTGGATCGGCTGGTCGGCCACACCGTGTCCCGCCACATGTTCTGCACGTCAATCACCAACGGCTTCCTCTTGTCCCGCGAGTGGATCGAACGGCTCAACCGGGCTGGGCTCTATCTGCTGCAGGTCTCGGTCGATAACCTCGAACCGAATGAATCCTCCCAAAAGTCCCTGAACCTCCTCAAGAAGCGGCTGCCGCTTCTGAAGTCGCATGCGCGCTTCAAAGTGAACATCAACGCCGTTCTCGGTTCATCGCCGGTACGGGAGACAAGAGAGCTGGTCCGCCAGGTGCGCGAGCTGGGTTTCTACATGACAGTCGGGCTCCTGCATTCGAGTGATGGGATGCTCGACCGTGGGCTGCTGAAGCACGCCGATCTGCAGACTCTTTATCGTGAGATCAACGCCGACCGGCGCCGCACTGTGACGCATCACCTCGGCGAAGGGTGGGAACGTGAGATGATTCAGACCGGCGCCAGCGACTGGAAGTGTCGCGCCGGGGCCCGGTACCTCTACATCGATGAGGATGGGATTGTCTCGTACTGCAGCCAGCGTCGCGGTGAGCCCGGCATTCCGCTTCTGGCCTATGGTGTGAAACACATCCGTCACTTCTTCCGCGAGCGCAAGGGGTGTGAATCAGCCTGCACGATCGCGTGTGTGCGCCGCGCCTCCGCCATCGATCGCCTGCGTCACCAAGAACAGACCACACGTCCGAAGATGGCCCCGATCCCCGCGCCTGTGACGCCCGGTTGGTTGGCGCCAACCACGGCACCCTGAGTCGCCCCGGCGCGTTGCTTTCGATGTAGTCTGTCCGGCGTTCTGCCCTTGAGACTCCACAGGGTTGGGAGACCTACGGGACTTCCCTCACCCCATTGGGCCTGCGGTCCAAGCGACCTCTCCCGGAGGGAGAGGTAACTGATATGCCGGTCCGCCCGGCGCAATAACCTCTCCCTTTGGGAGAGGTCGCCCGCCGCAGGCGGGCGGGTGAGGGAATCCGCGAGCGGAATCGTCCTGATCACGCCAGGATGGACACCGCTCACGCCCGCCATCGTTCCCCTTGATCACAACCGCCTTCTCCCTGATCTTGCGACTATGGGCGCGACCGCAGAGACGGAAGCACTGCGCCTGCACACGGTCGACCTGGTCAAGTCGTACCGGCGGCGGCGTGTGGTCAATGGCGTGTCCGTGGCGATCGGCCCCGGCGAAGTGGTCGGTCTTTTGGGTCCGAACGGCGCCGGCAAGACCACGACCTTCTATTTGACGATCGGATTCATCAAGCCGGACGCCGGTGACGTGTACTTGGGGAGCCGGCCGATCACGATGCTGCCCATGTACCGTCGGGCGCGTCTGGGGATCGGCTATCTGCCGCAGGAACCATCGGTCTTTCGCAAGATGACGGTCGCCGACAACATCCTGGCGGTGCTGGAGGTGCAGGGCGTGCCGCGCGCCGAACGGCGGGCACGACTCGACGAACTGCTCACCGAGTTGAGCATCGCGCATGTCGCCCGCTCGCGAGGGTATCAACTGTCCGGCGGCGAGCGGCGGCGGGTCGAGATCGCCCGCGCCCTGGCCACGCGGCCGAAGTTCATGCTCCTGGATGAACCCTTCGCCGGCATCGATCCCATCGCGGTGGAGGACATTCAACGGATCGTCGCGCAACTCCGCTCCAAGGGTCTCGGCATCCTCATCACCGATCACAACGTACGGGAAACTCTGGCCATCACCGACCGTGCCTATATCATGTGCGACGGCGACATCCTGAAGGAAGGGACCTCGCAATTCCTGGCCGATGATCCCGAGGCACGCAAGATCTATCTGGGGGAGCGTTTCCGGTTGAACTGATGGGCTGCCCGCTACGACCATTCAACAAGATGGACACCCTCGGTCGATCGGGAGGACGAGGCTCCCGCGGAGCCGCGTACTATGCGGTCGGAGAGGACGGCTCGGCCCTCGCGCTTCGCTCAGGGTAAACAGGAGCCTCGCCCTCCCAAAATACTCGCTGCTCTGCTCATCGCGGATGATCACGAACAACCAATGGGCACACGACATGCGACTCCTCCACCTCATCTTCCGCCACACCGAGCTCAAGCTCATCGCCCTGGTTCTGGCCGGATTGCTCTGGTTGCATGTCGCCACGAACCAGATCTACGATGTCAATCTCGACTATTCGCTGCACTATCTGGATCTTCCCTCGTCGCTGTTACTGGCCGCCCCGCCGCCGGTCCGCGCGGTCGTGCATGTGCGCGGCACCGGCAAGGCGCTGCTGCGGCTCATGTGGCAGGACCGCCGCTGGCCGATCGATCTGTCCTACGCGTCTGCGGGGACCGTAACGGTCCGACTCGATCCCGAATTGGCGCCCAGGTACGGCTTGGCAGGCTTGGCGGTCACGGAACTTGTCGGCCCTGCGGAACTGGGGCTCTCGGTGGACTCAATCGGTCACAGGACCGTACCCATTCGGAGCGCCCTCGAGGTACATGCGGCGCCGGGATTCGTCGCGATGGGGCCGGTCATCCTGGCCCCGGACTCGGTCCGGCTTTCCGGGCCACGCGGGGAACTGACCGCCATCGAGCAGATCCGTACGCGATCCGTCGCCTTGGTGGACGTGAGGGACTCTCAGCGTGCCACGGTCGCCCTTGTCCCTCCTCCTGGGTACAATGTGACCATGGATCGGCAAGAGACGGAGTTCCTGCAGAGGATCGAGCCGTACGTCACACGCAAACTGGAATCTCTGAGCGTGCGGATCGTCGGGTTGCGAGATATGACGGCTCAATCGGACCCGGATCACGTGGCCGTGGAACTCGGTGGACCACAGTCGGCCATGGCCCAAGTGACGAATGACTCAGTGTGGGTCAATCTCATTATCAGCCGGAATGACACCACGGGCACGCGCCTACCGGTGACCGTCCGGGTCCACCCGCCGCTCGTTGTGGTGGCTGTTCACCCTGACACCGTCACCCTGCTCCGCCAATGACCGCCTCCCGTCCCATCCTGGGGATTGAGACCTCCTGTGATGAAACCGCCGCAGCGGTTGCGGCGGGCGACGGGCGCATTATGTCCAGCGTCGTGCATTCACAGACGATTCACGCCGACTACGGCGGCGTGGTGCCGGAGTTGGCCTCACGCGAGCATGCCGGTCGCCTTCCCATGATCGTCGACGCGGCCATGGGGGCCGCCGGAATCGGTTGGGACGATGTCGGCGCGATCGCCGTCACAGCCGGACCAGGATTGGTTGGATGCCTGTTGGTCGGCGTGGCGTATGCGCAGGCGGCCGCCAAGGTGCGCGGCATAGCACTGGTCCCCGTCAACCATCTCGAGGGCCATGCCCATACACCGGCGATGACCGATCCCGATGCTCCCTACCCTCACCTTGTCCTCATCGCCTCGGGTGGGCACTCCGCGCTGGTGATCGTTGAGGGTCCCGGTGTCTTCCGCCGCGTCGGCAGCACGCGCGATGATGCCGCGGGGGAAGCGCTCGACAAGGTCGGCAAGATTCTCGGTTTCGATTATCCCGCCGGTCCGCAGATCGACTGCGCGGCCGAGGGGGCTGATGATTCTGCCGTGGAATTCCCCAAGGCCAAATTCGCAGGTCAGGAATACGACTTCTCGTTCTCCGGCGTGAAGACCGCTGCGGCGCTGGATTGGGAGAAGCGGCTCTCGGGACAGAGGCCGGCGATTCGCCGCGCAGACTGGATCGCGTCGTTCGAACGGGCCGTCATTGAGGCGTTATGCGACAACCTGTTTCGTGCCGCCGACGACCACTCGGTCGGCACAGTAGGGCTGTCCGGAGGCGTGGCCTGCAATCGGCGACTCCGACGCCAAGTCGCGGCATGGGCCGATCGAACCGGTCGACGAGCCGTCGTGCCACCACCCAATCTGTGCGCCGACAACGCCGCGATGATCGCGGCGGTCGGCGCCTATCGGCGGACAGGCAACCGAGCGTCGCCCATCGTCGATGCCGTGCCCAACTGGGAATTGGGTGAACCCTTTTCGCAATGAGCTCAACATGAGACCGAAGACACCGCATCCGTTTGTCGTCCCGCCGGCCGCCTACACGCGGGACGTTCATGATCTCGTGCGCCGCGCCCTGGCAGAGGACATAGGGACCGGTGACATCACGACGAAGGCTCTCAAGCTCCCGCGTGAGCGGGTCGTGTCGCATCTGCAGGCACATGAAGACGGGGTGCTGGCCGGTGTTGATGCTTTTGAGGCCGCCTTTCGCCACTTGGATCCGCGTGTTGAGTTCTTCTGGTACTGGCCCGAGGGGCATGATTTCCAAGCCAGCGACATGGTCGTGAACGTGCGCGGGCAGGCGTCTGCGCTGCTTTCCGCCGAGCGCACGGCGATCAACTTCCTGGCCCATCTCTCCGGCGTGGCCACGGCGGCGCGACGGATGGTGGTACGCATTCCGCCGCGGACGGCGCGGCTTCTGGACACACGCAAGACGACTCCGGGTTGGCGTCTTCTGGAAAAGCATGCCGCCGCCGTCGGGGGGGCACTCAATCATCGCCTCGGGCTCTATGATGCCGCCATGATCAAAGGCAATCATGTCGTGGCTGCTCAGGGCCTGACCGTAGCGCTGAGTCGGGCACGCAAGACCCGCCGTCCGCTGATCTGCGAGGCGCACACTTACAAGCAGATCACAACCGCGCTCGACGCCGGCGTCACCTGGCTTCTCTTGGACAACTACACGCCCGCGCATCTGAAGGAGGCGGTACGGTTCATTCGCCGCTGGGAACGGGAGCACGGCACACGCATCACGTTGGAAGCATCCGGTAACGTGACCATGCGCAATGTCGCCGCCTTTGCCCGCACCGGTGTCGACTATATCTCCTCGGGCAGCATCACGCATTCGGCGCCGGCCATCGATTTCTCATTGACATGGTTCCGCTGATCCCCGCCGGCCGCTGATGGACCCGCTGCTGATCGACATGGTGGAACTGTTCCGCAGCAAACACCGCGGCGGGCTCACGCTGCCGCGTCTGGCGGACTCTCTTGGCATCTCGCGATCCCGGTTTGGTCGGGGCATCGAAGAACTGCGCCAACTGGGCTATGTGTTTCGGGAGATGCCGCAGGGCGAAATCACGCTTGTGTCGTCTCCCGACCGGATGATCGATACCGAGATCTGGTCCGGCCTCAAGACAAAAACCTTTGCCCGCCACCTGCATTGCTACCGGCGCATCGGCTCGACCAACGCGCGTGCCCAGGAACTGGCGGAGGCCGGTGCCCCGGAGGGGACCGTGGTTGTGGCCGAAGAACAGACCAAAGGACGGGGTCGGCTCGGACGCGGTTGGCACTCGGCGTCGGGCTTGGGGATCTGGTCATCCATCATTCTTCGTCCGATGCTCTCGCTGCGGCAGGCATCGGGGATTTCCCTTTTGGCGGCGCTCGCCTTCGCGGAGTCTGTGGAACACGAGCTGGGGCTGGTGGTCGGACTCAAATGGCCCAATGATGGCCTGATCGGCGGCATGAAAGTGTTCGGTGTGCTGACCGAGGTCTCCGCGGAAGTGGATCGGGTATACTATGCGGTCTGTGGCACCGGGATTAATGTCGCGCACCGTCGCGGCGATTTCCCGCCATCGCTGCGCGACACTGCCGGTTCGCTGGCAATGGCCAAGGGGGGACCGGTCGACCGTCTCGCGTTCTACCGCACCTTCCTGCATCGCTTCGAGACAGCATACCGCGGCTTTCGGCGTAATGGGATCGCGCCCTTCATGCCCGGCTATCGCGAGCGCTCGATTCTGCTGGGCCGGGAGGTCGTCGTGAAACAGGGAGACCGAACGATCAACGGCATCGCGTCGGAGGTCGATGATTCCGGCGCGCTGGTCGTCCGCGTCGGACGCCGTCGCGTGACGATCCACGCCGGGGAAGCAACGCTACGAATGTAGGGTGGGTGCTTGGCACCCACCAAGAGCCAATCGCGGACAGCGGGCTTTCAGCCCGCTGATGGGGGGTGCGGAGCACCCACCCTTAATCCACGAGACGACACCACATCCCCATGACCTCCGACATCAACCTGACCCTGCTTCTTGCCGGTGCCTTCCTGTCGGCCGTCATCTCCGCCGTCTGCGGCTTCGGAGGCGGGATTCTCTACCTGCCGCTGATGGTGGCAATCGTCGGTCCGCGCAGCGCCGTGCCGCTGATGGCGTTCGGGCTGATGATCTCGAACTTCACCCGATTCTGGCTGTTGCGTCGACACTGTGTTTGGCCGCTGACGTGGCGATACACGGCGGGAGCGGTTCCGGGCGCGCTGATCGGAGCGTTGGTCTTCGTGCAGATACCCACGCAACTGATCACCACGCTGATCGGCGTCTTCCTCATCGTCTCGGTCGTCATTTCCCGCTGGCAGTCCCACCGGCCGCTATTGACCCGGTGGACAATCTTCTATCCGCTGGGGGCCGTGGTCGGCTTCTTCTCGTCGATCTTCGGCGTCGTGGGACCGGCATCCATCCCGTTCTTCCTGGCCACCGGACTGCACAAGGAAGCCTTCGTGAGCACGGTCGCCTTCGGCGCTTTCGTCATGCACCTCACGGCCGTCGCAGCGTTCAGCCAGTTCCGACTCCTGAACGGACCGCTTCTGCAGACCGGTGTCTTCATCGGCCTCGCCATGATCGGCGGCACCTGGATCGGCAAGCAGATCCTGATGCGCGCGCAGCCCACAACCTTTCTCTTCGCCGTCGATGTGCTGCTGGTCGGGTTGGGAGTGTTCTTCCTGGTGCGGTGAATGACGTCGCAGGTGACATAGGGTCGGCTCCGCCCACCATCTCGCTCTTCCGATTCACGAGGGCCAGGGTCCGTGACACACCGTGGGCACGGCCCGCCGTGCCCCTACCAATCCTCTCATGTCGTTCGAAATTCCGGACTGGGGGCTTTCAGCCCCCTGACGGTGGGTGCAAAGCACCCACCCTACATTCCAAACAAAACGCCCCGCCACAATAGTGCAGCGGGGCGTCCAAGATCGAGCCGGGAAGCGAGACGGCTATTTCAGCAGCACCATCTTCTTGGTGTCGGTGAAGCCCTTCGCGATCAGGCGGTAGAAGTAGATCCCCGAGGCCAGAGATCCGCCGTAGTCATCGGTGCCGTCAAAGGCAACCGTGTGCGTGCCCTCGGGATAGTACGACGCCGCCAGGTGACGCACGGCGCGGCCCAGCAGGTCATACACCATGACCGCCACGTCACTCCCTTCAGCCAGCGTGAAGGAGATGTTGGTGCCGGCATTGAACGGGTTGGGATAGTTCTGCGCCAGCGCGAATCCGCTCGGCACCGGGTTCGATCCCAAAATCGGCTTGATCACGATCGGTCCCTCGGCCAGCGTGCCGCCCGAGCCGACACAGAAGTTGTCGAAGTCGGAGTTGGATTTGGTGAAGCCGCAACCGACGAGGCCACTGACCGCCGAGGAGAACTTGTATGACCCGAGCGTGGAACCGCCCACCGCCAGCGTGCAGTTGCCGTCCGCCGCCAGCGTTACCGTCACGTGGTACCATTGCGCGGTGTTGATCGTGGCATTGAAGGTCGCCCGCACGGTGTTCCTGCCGCGGGACCGTTCGTAGATCCGCCAGCGATTGTTGACATCATCCCCTTCGATGAAACGGTACGCCGTGCTGCTGGTGTAGGCAAAGATGATCCGTGCATTGCGCTGGCTGCGGCCGGTGTTCATCCGGACGTCGGCGTCGAGCGTCGCGGCCGCAAACGAGCCGAACGGCGACGTCGTCTGCGCATTCGTGGTGTTGGAGTTCCCTTTCATGTACCCACTGGTGGCCGTCCAGGTGCCGGTCTTGTTCAGCCAGTTGCTGATGTTGCCGTCGGCGAAATCATCACACTGCTGCGCCGGCGCCGAGACCGTAATGTATCCGGTCTTGGTCTCGCCGTCCGAGCCGCAACTATTGGACGCGGTCAGCGCCACCGTGTAGGTCCCCGCCGAGGTGTACACATGGGACGGATTCTGCGCGGTGGAAGTCCCGCCGTCGCCGAAGGTCCACGACCACGACGTCGGGGAATTCGTCGACAGGTCGGTGAAGTAGACCGTCAACGGCGCCTCCCCGGTCAAGGGCGACCCGACAAAGTCCGCCACCGGCGCGCTGCCCGTCGACACGACGATGTAGTTGGTCTTGATCTCGCTGTCGGAGCCCTGGGCATTGGTCGCGGTGAGCGTCACGGTAAACGAGCCCGAACCCGTGTACGTGTGTGACGGGTTCTGGAGTGTCGAGGTCCCGCCGTCGCCGAAGTCCCACGACCAAGAGGTCGGACCACCCGTTGACTGGTCGGTGAACTGAACAGCCAGAGGCGCGCAACCCGAGGTCGGCGAGCCGACGAACTGGGCCACCGGCGGCACCGGTCCGGCGCCCTGCACTGCGTTGTAGGCATTGATCCGTCCGGAGCCGAGCTTGCCCGCGTATGATGGATTCAGAGCATCAATATTGTCTGTGGTGGCCACGATGCGATCAAACACCTGCTGCCGGGTGTACGACGGGAACGCCGAGCGGATCAGCGCGCAGACGCCCGCTGCATACGGTGTGGCCATCGAGGTCCCATCCATCGCGGCGATGTAGTCGTTGGTGGCGTCGGCATGATAGTGGAAGAGACTGATGATCGCCACGCCGGGGGCCGAGACATCGACCCAGGTCCCGTAGGTGGAGAAGCTCGCCTTCTTGTCGAGCGAGTCGGTCGCGGCGACATTGAGCACGGTCGTCAGCCCGCCCAGGTAGTCCGCGGTCTGGTTGTTGCTGTTCCCGGCGGCGTGGACGACCAGCCCGTCGGCGTTCTGGAAGTAGGTGATCGCCGCGTCAATGCCGCCGCTGTTGGACGATCCCCACGAACAACTGGCAATGCGCGCCCCCTTGTCCGCGGCATAGTAGAAGGCGGAGGCGGCGAAATCCATGCGGACATAGCCGACTTCCTGACCCAGGTAAGACCCCGACCAACCGATCCGGCAGGCCATCACTTTGACACCGTTGCCATAGGTGCCGGCACCGGCGGCATAGCCGCCCGCCATCCCGGCGACGCCGGAGGCGTTGTTGGTGATCGCGGCGGCGATACCGGCGCAGTGCGTGCCGTGGCCGTTGAAGTCACGCGGATCGTTGTCGGTGGTATTGCAGTCCTCGCCCGACCAGCACGGCGTGGCGCCGTTGACGAAGTCGTAGCCGACCCAGTCATCCACGTAGCCGTTGCCGTCGTCATCGACACCGGCCGAACCGTTCTTTTCGGCCCAGTTGATCCAACTGTTGCCGTTAACCGCCCCCGTCGGGTTGGAATACGACCCGTTCGGACCGCCCAGGTCTTTGTGGAAGTAGCGAATCCCGGTGTCGAGTATGGCGAGGATGACCGTCGAATCACCCGTCTCCAAGTCCCAGGCCTCCGGAGCGTCCACATCATGGTCACCGGCGTTGTTCATCCCCCATTGATAGTAGGGAGGAAAGATCGTCGGATCGTCATAGTAGGGATCGCTCGGAGTGGCGTAGACCGGATGGATGCCGATCGCCTCGACGTGGTCGACCAACGGGCTCTGCGCGTACATCTGCATCGCCGCATCCAGCGATTGCCCGGCGCCGACCTTCACCCGATGATAGCCGTTGAGTTCGGTGATTCCCCGCGCTGCGGCCCGCGGAAACAGCGGCTCGACCTTCTGGACGCCAAAGGCCGCGGCGAGATTCGCCAATTCACTGCGCGCGGTGCCCGAGAGTTTTCCCAACGCCCCCGTCGAGAAGCTGGTCAGTTCCCCCAGGTTCGCCGATGGCTTGAACCGGACGATGAACTCGTCCGGAACCAGCTGGACGTTGTTCGGAACGATGACGAGTGGCCTCTGCAGGACATTGTCGGCGACGACAGGTACCGCGACGGCCACGGTGAGGGCGAAGCCCGCCAAAAACAGTACCCAGACCCGTTTCATTCCTCCTCCTTAAGTAGAGGTTTGAGTGTGATACAACGACAGGTATGACACTACGAGCGTCTCTGCCACCAGGTATTCAGACTTGCTTAAGTCGTCCAACGAAACGAACGGAAATGATGGTAGACACCCTCACCCCAGCCCTCTCCCTACAAGGGAGAGGGGATCAGATTTTTCCCCTCTCCCCCTTGGGGAGTGGGAAGGGTGAGGGGTCGCGACCAGTGCATGACACATGCCGAAGCCCCGACGCACTTTGCGCGTCTCATTCTGTTAGAGGCTCCTGGAACTCCCGACCCATTTTCCCAATCGAATGCACGCGGCTCAGTCAGCCCACGAAGTCAATCACCCGCCCATTATCTGGAGATTTTCGGTCGGCTTTCCGAGTGTGAGGAACGTTGCCGAGCCAGCCTGTTGACCTTGACCCAACCACACAGAGAGATTCTACTGACTCTTAACTGGGCCCTGCGAGCCTGGGGGTGGTGTCCGCCCGGATCGGCCGTCCACGGGAGTGGCCCGCGCGGCCCACTACGACGCAAGAATCCGACTGCCCGACCCCGGAAATCAAGCAGTTTTTTTGACAAAGGGGTGTTGACGATCCCGTTTGATGGTCCGACGGTGCCGAATCGGGACTAAATCCCGCGGATGTCTATCCCTCTGCGCGCCAATTCCTGCACGAAGCCGTCGGGGTCGACCGCGACCTCCTGCGGGACAACCCCCCGCCGGGACACCCGCCCGTCGCAGACCATCTGCAGGATGATGGCAGCCGGAAAGGCGGTCATTCGCATCATCGACGTCAGACCCGTTTGGGCGTCCCACTCGTCGACGGTGTCCAGCCGGTGGACCCGCTCTTGGTTACCCTCACGCCCGGTGAATTCCACGCGGACAATGGTCCGGTCGTGTGTCCCCAACGGCACATTGGCAACGATCCGGTCCGCCACCAGACGGCGGGGGACAATCACCTGCCCGTCTATCGGCACGGGTTCGGAGGAGAACAGGCCGAGATGCAGCAGCCACTGCATCGCCCGGGCGTGACCCGGATACCGCAATGTCTTGTAGTCGAGGTTCTTGACCCGACGGCCAAAGGTCTTCGCCAGGGTTGAGAGCCCGCCCGACGTGTTGAAGGCCTCCAGCGTCCCGACCGGCGGCCCGAACTCGACCGTCTCCACGTCCCCCAACGGTTCACCGGTGACAGTTCGTCCGTCGCGCAGCATCAGCGGCGGCTCGACATACTCGTTGATCAGTCCCTCGACCGAGAACAACCGTTGGAATCGGAAGGGTGGCTCCGGCGACAGGGGAAGCCCGCCGACGCGGATCTTCACAGTATCGGCCCAGGCAAACCGGTTGAGTCCCCACGCCACCAGAACCGACACCATTCCCGGTGCCAGCCCGCAGTCGGGAATCACGGTCACCCCCGCCTGTTCGGCCTTGCCGGACAGCGACAACTGCGCCGCCACGACGTCATTGTTTCCCCCCAGGTCCACCATGTGCGTCCGTGTGGCGATCGCAGCTTCGGTGAAGGCCACGTTGAAATCGTAGTGCACGCTGCAAAGAACCCCATCGGCCTTCCGCATCAGCGTCTCAACCTCATCGACGTCATCCGCCTCGAAGACCGTCGTCACCAGCCGCCGATCGGGAAAACGCTCATGTAGGGCGCACAGCGCATCTGAGGAAATGTCGGCAACCGTCAGAGACTCCACCGCCGGATTGCGCAGGAAATCATGCACGGCCCCGCGCGCCATCAACCCCGCTCCCAGAACCAGAATCCGCATACGACCTTGTCCTTCCGCCTATCGCGGATCGCGTCGCTGATCCGCCCGCTCCGCGCCCCTTGCCTGGAGCCGCAGCCCCGATGTATGTAACAGACTTACAGGCGGATATCAATCGCCCTGTCCGGTTCGGTGTCACCAATAACAGGCAAGTCCCGGTGAGGGCGCATGCCATCGCTGCGGCGTGGCTCGACCGGTCGGTGATGCAGGGTCATTGGTCACGGCATCGCCGGACGTCTGGGCGAACGGACATTGGCGACGCTGTCGCCACGGCCGACGCAACTTGTGAATTGACAAGTGACTGACGGGCTCTATATTCATGGTGGCGGTAGCGTTCAACCACCCTGTCGCGTCCCGAGACAGGTCCGCACGCATTGGCCATTGGAGGTTACATCATGTCTGCGTTCCGACGCTTCGGCGGGGTGATTCCGCTCGGCCTCATGGCCATTGGGTCGACCTTCCTGTTGGCTGCGGTCAGTTCTGCCGCCCGTCTCCCCTCACTCCCTCCCAACGCCGTGACCATCACGGCCAAGTACGGCGGCGAACTCACGGTCGATCCCACCCGGTTTCACGTCTACGACATTCCCCGGATGGGATTCGAACGGATCACCGGCTTTTCACCGGATCGACAGGCAACCGAGGCACCGTTGGGGCGGCAGATTCTGGCACCCGCCGCCGCCACCGGTCGGGTGCTCACCATTCTGGTCGAATGGGAGAACCATCCCGCCAACCCCCTGCTGCACCCGGCCGAGGCGTACGACTCTCTCCTATACTCCGACCATCTCTATCCGACCGGCAGCGTGCGCGACTACTATGAAGAGGTCTCTTACGGCAGCTTCGGGGTCACAGGCGCGGTATTCGGGTGGGTCTACCTGAGCTCCTGGTACAACGGTTGGTACAATATCAACGAGATCGTTGCCACCGTCGACCCCTTTGTCAACTTCGCCGACTACGATGGCGACCACGATGGGTATGTCGACGCGCTCTGGATCATCCATGCCGGCCCGGGGCAGGAGGAGACGCATGACCCCAATGACATCTGGTCTCATGCCTATCGCGGCGTGCACGTGCCGACCTCTGACGGCGTCGCCCTCGACCGCTGGTCGGTCCAGCCCGAGCAGCACATGAGCGGCGAGATCATCAGCATCCGCGTCTTCTGCCATGAGTACGGACACATCCTCGGCATGCCCGACCTGTACGACTACGATGGTAAGCTGGACACCGCGACCTACTTCACGCCCAACGATGAGAACGATCATCCTCTGGTCGACTGGGACGTCATGGGCTACGGCGGGTACAACATCATGGCCTATGGCAACCGCTCGTGTCCGTCGCACTTCTGCGGCTGGTCGCGCACCTTCCTGGGATGGGCGACGCCGGTGATTCCCACCTGTCTGGAGGGAACCTACACGCTGTACAACATCGAAGAGCACGCGGCAGAGAACCTCTTCAAGATCCCCATCAATGCGCAGGGAACCGAGTACTTCCTGCTGGAATACCGCAACCCGGGGAACGCCGGGTTGTTCGACCATCTCAATTCCGACTTCTCCGCCTACTGCCCGTGGTTTACGCCGGGACGCGACACGCTGGACGCCGGACTCTTGATCACCCACATCGATGATCTGGTGTCTCCGAATGACGGAACGCCCTCCTACTCCCACTATGCCGTGACGGTGGTCGACGCCGGATACGATCCCGCCCATCCCTGGAACGGGACCGAGTTCACCGAGTGGTGGTATCCCTATGAATTCCGCGTCGGCACGCTCTACTCCCCCAATGATCCGGGCCAGACTCTCTGTTCCCCGACGACGACACCCTCCAGCAACGGTTACTCAGGTTCCTCCGGGATTTCGATCGAGGTCCTGTCCCAGACCAGCGACCAGATGACCATCCGGATCAGCAAACCGCAGGCGCCGGTCCTGATGCCGGTCGCTCCGATCGTAATCGAAGTGTCCGAGACGCGTGAGGTGCTCATCTCGGCGACCGATGCCAATTGCACGGCCCCGGCCCTGTCTGCGCTGGGGCTGCCCAACTATGCCGCGTTCGTCGATTCCGGCAACGGCCACGGAACATTGTCTCTGGCGCCGCTGCCCGGCGATGAGGGTGTTCGCGGTGTCCTGGCCATTGCCGACGATGGCGCTCTGACGGACACATTTCTGGTGCGCATCACGGTGACATCACCGTCCTGCCTCTGTCCCTGTGTCGGTGACCCGCAGTGCGATAGCCTGGCCAATGTGCAGGATGTCGTTCAATGTGTGAATGTGGCCTTCCGTGGGGCAGCACCGACGGTCGATCCCCAATGCCCACAGGAGCGGACCGATGTCGACTGCGACGCCGTAACGACCCTTCAGGACGTCGTGCGCGTGATCAACGTATCCTTCCGCGGCGCGGTGAAGACGACCGAGTTCTGCGATCCCTGCACAACACCCTGAGCCGCCGCGATTCCTCGGATCATGAGGCGGGGATGCCGCGGCGAGTCGGCGGCGTCCCCCTCTCATTTTGACACGCACGGCGCCGACAGCACGGTCAGTCGACGCGCCCAGCTTGATTTCGGGCCCCAGGACGGGTATGGTTCTTGTCGTCTGCGCGTGAGGCCACCTATGGACAAACTCATCTACCTGGACAACGGGGCGACCACCTTTCCCAAGCCGGAATCGGTCTATGAACAAATGGACCGGTTCTACCGCGAATACGGCGTCAATCCCGGCCGCTCCGGCTACGACATGTGCATGGTCGCGGGTAACATGGTCGATGACACGCGCAGACTGCTGACCCGGTTCTTCAACGGCACCGACCCCAACCGCCTGATCTTCGCCGCCAACGCCACTGATGCCCTCAACCTGGCGATCTTCGGATCGCTCAAAGCGGGCGACCACGCCGTGTCCACCACGATCGAGCACAACTCCGTCCTCCGCCCGCTCTACCACCTGAGTCTGGAGGGCGTGGAGGTCGACTATGTCCCCTTCGACGGCCGGGGATTCGTCGATCCCGATGCGATCGTGCGGAAGATCAAGAAGAATACACGGCTGGTCGTCGTCAACCACGGGTCGAACGTGATCGGTACAGTGCAGCCGGTGGGGGAGATCGGCGCCCTGTGTCGCGAGCGGGGAGTCACCTTCCTCATCGACTCCTCGCAGACGGCCGGCAAGATTCCCATCGATATGGAGACAATGAACATCGACATCGTGGCCTTCACCGGCCACAAGTCACTGATGGGACCCATGGGGACCGGCGGACTGTATGTCCGCGAGGGGGTCGAGATCCGTCATACGCGGGCGGGCGGAACCGGCGTCCGCTCCGCCTTGCGCGCCCACCTCGATGAGTATCCCTACCGGCTCGAATACGGCACTCCGAATGTACCCGGAATCGCCGGGCTCCACGCGGGCGTGACCTGGATCGAGGCGAAGGGACTCCACGCGATTCAGGAGCACGAAGACCGGCTGTTGCGGACGCTGCGCGACGGTCTACGAGAGATCGATGGCGTCACGATGTACTGCCAGGATGACTTGACCGACCACATCGCCGTCTTGGCGTTCAACATCGATGGCCTGGAAGCGCTCAATGCCGGCACGATGCTCGATGTCGACTACAACATCGCCTGCCGGACCGGGCTGCACTGCGCCCCACTCGTGCACGAACAACTCGGGACCGACAAGGTCCATGGCACGCTGCGCTTCGGCCTCGGACCGTTCAACACCGAGGCCGAGATCGCTCACGCCATCGGCGCCGTGGGCGAACTCGCCCGCAGCCGCAAGAGCGCCTTGGTCCGCTGATTGTGAACCCCGTAGGTCAGGAGCCCTGCTTACGGTGAGTAGGTCGAACCGCGCTCCTGACAAATGGCGGGGACCTTTCCGGGAATCAATCATAGCGCTACGGGGATTCGAACCCCGGTTTGATGGCTGAGAACCACCCGTCCTCACCCCTAGACGATAGCGCCATGGTCGCGGCGGGATTGCCCCGCCCGCTGCGTGCGAAAATGCGTTTCGGTGCGGCCGGAATCAAGCGGTAATCGACCCGGAACTCATCGCCGGCGGCATTCGGCGGTCCTGCAGAATAAGCAGACAGACTTGCGACTGGCTCCTGAACATCGCGTGCACGACACGGCCGTTATGCCCGACCGACTCAAGGTTCAGAACAACCGGCCGATGAACTGAGAGTAACCAGGAAAGACCGTTCGGGCCATAGAGGGCGGCATCCCTGAACAAGGGAGGGCCGCCATCTTGTTTAGTGATCCGTCCGTTGGTCCAGCTTCCCGGTCGCCACCGCCAGATGCTCCGCCCCGCGCAGGACTACCCAAGCGAGCACCGTGACGACCGCAGTCGACACAATGAGCCACAACAGAACCTGCCCATCACTGAAGTGCCGCAACGATCCGTTGAACGGCTCTCCAAGCCAGACGCGGCGCAGTCCCTCCAACCACCAGGTCCACGGCAGAAGTCGCCCCATCGCCGCCAGCGGACCGGGCAGGATATCGATCGAGAAGACCACGCCACACAGAAGATATAGGACCCCAGTCACGCCCTCCGGCATCGACCAGCCATGATGCGCGAGCACCAGCGTTGTCCCCGCCAGCATGACGCCCAACGCCAGCGTCGCCGCCATCCCCAACAGCAGCATGACGACGAACAATGGAAGCTGCCCCAGCGTCAGGTGACCATGGACGCCGAACCACCACACTCCCACAATGAGGGTCACGAGCATCGAGAGCGCCGTCGCGGCCAGTCGTCCCGATGCCCGCGCCACCAGGTAGGTCCCCAGCCCCAGCGGGGACAAATAGACGTAGCGGATCATCTGGTAGCGCTCACGATCCTCTATGACCACCAGCCCCAGTCCGCCGATCATTTGCACGACGAAGATGAAGAATGCATTCCCCACGTAGATCTGGGCAAATGCCACCTCTCCCACCAGCCGCCCGGCGACGACCTTGAACATGACCACAAGAATGAGCGCTCCGAACAGCGGACGCACAATCTGGTAGGTCAAGAAAACAAACGGATCGGTCCAATTGGATTCAATGGCCCATCCCAACCGCGCCGCCGCCCACCACGGGCGCACGCGCACGGCAAAGGCGTTCGTCGGTGATATCATCTTCATGCCGTCATACCGCCGCCTTTGATTCCGCTACTGTCTGTCGGATTCGTAGGGTGGGCTCCGCCCACCATTCTACTGCGCCTTCAACGTCAACCGTCCGGTCCGTTTGCCCAACTCCTCCATGTACCTGAGTGCTCGCAACGCCCCCCAGTTCAGGACCAACGTCGCAATCAACAGCAACAGCAACTCGGTCCGCACGGAGAACAACGGGTTGACCGGCGCTCCGGAGAACACAAGTTGGCGGATGGCATCCAAGCCCAGTGTCAAGGGCAGCACCGAAGCCGCGAACGCGACTACGCTCCCGAGCGAGCGAACCGGGAAGTAGAATCCGCTGAGGAAGTAGATCGGCTCCTGAAACAGGTTCGCCGTGTGCCATGCCTCGCGCCCGAATAGCATGAATAGTGACGATGATAGCATCCCCAGGCCGTAGATCGCCGCCATCGTCAGCCAGAACACCGCCAACAGCGCGAACCAACTGACGACGGTATAGTGGACTTCGAACACCCATGAACCGATGACGAGGATGGCCGCGGCCCGCACCGCGGTCATGAACAGCCCGCCGATCGCCATCCCCAGCAGAATCGCCACACGCGAGATGGGTGCCATCAGATAGAGCTCGAGATTCCCCATCTCCTTTTCCCAGTAGAACTGCGCCGCCATCGCCCAGAGGATGTTCTGCCAGAAGGCGATCATCGCCCCGGAGACCACGACAAAGCCGATGTACTGCTCCGGCGCCCTCAGGCCGCGATAGATCAGGGCGAAGGCAAAGACCGCCAACAGCGGCAAGGTGACTTCGAAGACGAGCCACGATACCTCGCGGTTGCCGCCGACCACGCGCACATAGGCGCGTCCCCAGATCGCGCGCAGATTGGTCGACAGATCAGTCTTCATAGAATCGCGCCTCACCCCTCCAATCGAGGACAAGGGGCTTAAGCCCCTTGTTGACCATTGACGGTCTCTCCGGCGGCCAAGCCGTGACCCACCAGGTTCAGAAAGGCATCTTCGAGAGTCGGTTCCAGACGCGTCGCCGACAGCGCTGCAGCGCCGCGCTCCCGGAGCCGATCGGTCACCGATCCGACGCCTTCCTCACAATCGAGAATCACGCGCAAATGCGTGCGCCCCCGGTCGCCATGGTGCTCGACGTCCACCGAGCGCACCGCCGGATGTCCCTCCAGCGGATGACCGCCCTTGACCCAGAGAGGAATCTCGATCCGATAGACACATTCCGGCGCCCAGTCGCGTTTGAGGTTCGCCGGCGTGTCGCAGGCGCGCAATCTCCCCTGGTCGATGATGGCCACCCGGTCGCACATCGAGTCGGCCTCGGCCATGTAGTGTGTCGTGAGGATCACGGTGCGCCCCGGATGCTCATCCATCCACGCACGCACGAAGGCCCGAACTTCCCGCGCCACGCCGACATCAAGCCCCAATGTCGGCTCATCGAGAAAGAGAATCTGCGGATCGGTGACGAAGCCGCGGATGATATTCATCTTCTGCCGCGTCCCCGTCGAGAGCTTCGACGTCTTCGTGTTGGCAAACTCCTTCAGACCGAGGATCTCCATCATACGATCGCCCCGCTCGCGCACAATGCGTGTCGGGACGCCGTAGAACTGCGCGAACATCCAGATCGTCTCGCGCACGGTGAGAATGCCGAATCCCGAATGCTCGCCGCCGGAGACCATGTTGATCCGTCTGCGCACGTTCTCGGGATCCTTGGCCACGTCGATCCCATCGACAAACGCCGCACCGCTGGTCGGCAGAAGCAGGGTCGAGAGAATCTTCAGGAGCGTCGTCTTCCCCGCCCCGTTCGGACCCAGAAGCCCGAAGAGCTCTCCCGGCTTCACCGACAGATCGACGTCGTCCAACGCGACAATCTCGCGGCTCCCATTGCCGGTGCGCTTGCGCCACCACCGACGCACCTGCCCACCCCGGAAGACCCGCCGCAGTTGCCTCGTCTCAATCGCCGATTGCATGCCCTCTCCCATCATCCAAAGCCACAGCTACGCCAAGACACGCCCGGCAAACAAGGGGCTTCAGCCCCTTGGAGTTGATCCGTATCGCGGACAGGGAGTGAGTAGGGTGGGTGCTTTGCACCCACCGCGCATTGAGGAACATCAGCCCGCAGACGGTGGGTGCGGAGCACCCACTCTACATGCGATCACCGCCCTGTCCCCATCCCCGTCGTGTCCGGCAATGCCCGCCCGAAAATCCCGCCGACATAGCGCAAGTCCCAAGTCGGTTCCTTTTCCTTCGAAGCCAGATCGAGAATGAACAGCAGTTCGCCATCCGAAAAGCTCGACTCGCACCAATAGCCCGCCGACGTATAGAATTCATTGCGGAATGATGCGACCTTCACTCCGGACTCGCCCAGGATGCCCCGTGTTTCAAAACGGTCAACCGTCCAGCGCCAGTCGTAGCGCCGCATCGCTTGTTGCTCCCGTATTCCCGCCGGATCGAGGAAATCGCTGGTGACGATCCAATCGGTCTCGTTGGTTACGCGAACCGGCGGGAAGAACCATCGGATCGCCGGACCCGTCGCCAGCGCAAACGACGGGAGCATGTAGGTCCCCACCGGGGCGCGGCCGATTTGCTCCCTGTGCGCGACGATGTGTCGCGCCATCTTTTCAATGCCCCCCGGTAGACGATGGCAATCCCCCGCCCGGACACTGCGCCAGGCGAATCCCAGCATGACCAGCGTCAGCCCGACCGCCGTCACGACCTGCCGCGTCCCGCGCCCATCGCAGCGGTCCCACGTTTGCTGTGCCCGCCGTGCGAAGACCAAAATGCCGAAGACGACCGCCGGAGCGAACATGCGCGCGCTACGTGGCCACATGATCCCGCTGAACAGCACGACAATCAGGATGGCCAACACGCGTCCCGGCCACAGCGCATCGGGAGTCCAGGCATCCGTTCGTCTCATGCGTCGGTGCTCGCTCCACCAATGCCACACCGTCCACACGGCCGCCCAAAAGCCGCCCAATACCCAGAGAAAGATCAACAGATTCCATGACACCGCCGGACGGAGAGCATCGATCGTGTTTCCCGAGACGGCGTAACGCAACACCGCTTCCCGATATGCCGGGTTGGCCCACGCTACGATCCCCAGGAGTGCCGGTGTCCAGAAGAGAATCAGGACCACGCGCCTGAGCGTGCGGCCGCGCTCACTGCGCCAGGATTCCCGCACATCCCAATGACGTCGTCGCAACGGGTCGAGAATCTCGACGGCGGCAACGCCGACAACGACAAAGGGGATCCACTTGTAGTCGGTCAGCGCGAGGGCGGCGCACAGCAAACCCGGTACGACTGCCCACCCGATCAACTCCCCCCGCTCGCCACGTCGCCGCGCGTAGAAAAGCACGAGCAAGAGCCACAACGCCGTCGACTGCATCGTCGGATTGGCCATGCCGACGTACTTGTGGACAAACGGCAGGGTGATCACCCCCGCCGCATAGACGGAGTATCCGAACCAACCGAAACGCTCCGAAGTGCGAAAGACCGGCGCGAAGAATGGTGCGATCAACAAGACCAGGAACCACAGCGTCTCGACATAGAGCGGCGCGTCAAACCCCACGAAGCGGTTGGCAACCCATACGAGGGCGCTGTATCCGTACTTCGACAGCGCGTAGTCGCTCAGACCGGGATCGGTCCCCAGAAGGAAACCGGGGCGCTGGACCGACTCCAGAACCGAAGCGCCGTCCCAATAGTAGGGGAAATAGTGTCCCCATGGCAGCGCCGTGAACAGCCGGAAGGTCCCCAGGGCCACCGCCGCTGAAGCGGAAGCCATCAGTGCCGCCCGCCACCAGAACCGGAGCGACGGCATCGCCGGAGCCGAACCGTCCCGCGCGGACGCGAGTGTCAAACCCTGCTGTTGATCACCCGGTTCGGCCATTCCTCATCCTCCAACAGTTCTGGCACAACCGCCGACCGCATGATGGCAAGATACGCGATTTCCGCCCGCGTGCCACCCAGACCTCGGGGATCGGGCGGCGAGCGGCATGTCCCGAGCGAAGCCGAGGGAAGCCCGCCTGCGTCGGTGGCCGACCTCGCTTTCCTAACGGGTTGCTGAAAAGCACATGGGAGTGGTCCTTTGCGCCCATTTGTCATCCCGAGCGAAGCGAGGGATCTGCTGTTTCTCCGATGGGAGGAAAGCAGATTCCTCGCCCCGCCAAAGAGCGGCGGGACTCGGAATGACAAAGGTTGCCCTTTTTCAGCAACCTGCCAGAGCGGGCTTTGTCCGCTGGCGCATTGCTGTATGCCCAAGTTCCAGGGAGCCCCCACGCGGCACAAGACCGGCCGCATCCGGAAGTATGGGATTCGTCCCATAGCGCTCCGGTCCGGCGGGCACGGACGGTGATTCAGCACCGGAAAACGGGGAATCTGCTCCCGAGTGGGAGTGCCGGATTAAAGCCGGGCCGGACGGACGACGATACAGTTGGTGTGCGGTGGGTGCTACCGCCGCGCGGCTTCATTGGCAACCGTCACAATGTGCGACATCTTTTGTCATGATGCTGATTCGACGCATCCAGTACGCCCGTGTTCCGCAGATACGGATGCTCAATCACAATTTTCGCCCCGAGCGGCGGCATCTCGTCGTCACGCTCGACGTGGAGGGGTACGACCCGCCCCGCACCAACGGCTTTCTCACGATCTATCAGGCCTTGGCCGGACTGTTCCCCACGCTCTCCCGTCACTCCTGCTGCGAGCAATGGGAGAACACGCCGCTGTTTCTCCACACGCAACAGGGCGTGGCGCTCAAGTGGGTCGGCGAGGTGGCGGACGTGGCGCACCTGGTCGAGCACGTGATCGTCGACCTGCAATGCGCCGTGTCGGGGATGCGCCTGTGCTCGGGGATCACCTGCGGCCACAGGGTGCCGGAGAATCGCTTCGATCTGTTTGTGGAGTGCGTCGACCCCCGCGTGGGGGGATTTGCAGCCAATTTCGCCGCCTATCTCGTGGGGGCCATGTTCGTCAAACCGCGACTATCGGGGCGTTACCGCGACCTGGTGCAATCGGCGCGTTTGTTGAGCGAGACACGGACCGATCCCCGCGACGGCATCGAGCTGGCACGCTGGATGTCCTGGTCCCCGCCGCGGGGGAAATGGGCCTTCGCGGGGCTGGGGGCTTTCGGGTTTCTGGACAATGGGGAGGGGAATGGTAATGGACACCATCATTGAACCTCTCATCCGCGTGCACACGCGCAAGACCGTGAAGACGACCCGCCGGGCGGTGCGTGTCGAGCAACCGTCCCCCGGCGCGGAGGAGCCATCCATACCGACAACACACTACCGCCTGCTTTTGAACTGCCGGGCCGGACGGCCAAGTCTGACCGTCGAAGGACCGGCCGAGCCGGAGCGGGGGTAATCCGCACCCACTCACGCCAAACGCTGACGAAGGAGGTGACAAAATGACCAAGTTCACGTTTAACGACTTCCGGACGCTGGAGAAGTGCCCGACATCGCCGAAGCAGTTGCAGGGCGGCATTTCCAGTCTGGTGTATTGCTCGGTGAACACCCGGGCGAAGGTCGAGTCGTGCAACCCGGAGACCGGCGAGTACCGCATCGTGTTGCAGGGGACGCTCGACATGGACAACTCGAACTACTGGTACGGCCCCGGCTATTGAGCCGCGCCACAACAGCCGTGTGCCCGACCCCACAAGGTGAAGGACCCGGTAGAGGAGAAAGACATGCCAGTCAACTGGACCATCAACGACATCCACTCCGTGGAGAAGACCCCCACCTCGCCGTCGCGCTTGCAGTGGAAGATCTCCGAGGTGCTGTTCAATTCCTCCACGTGCCGTTGCAAAGTCGATTCGATCAACCCCACCACGGGCGAGTATCGCATCGTGTTGCACGGCACGCTGGATTTCACCAACGACAATCCGACGCCGAACTTCAACGGGTAAGACCGGTCCGACAACCACACGGGGAGGGGTCGCAGCACGATCCCTCCCTCGTAGTTCCGCGATGCGGACGGCACCCGACTCGTCCAGGAACTGAGACATGAAGACGAACTCGACCATCGCCGCCGACCGACGCCGGCCGGCACGAGCCCCCGGGACCAGGCGCCCTCGACAATCACGGAAGCGCGGACCCGGAGCGACCTGTCCAACCGGATACTCGGTGTTCGTCGATCGCATCCGTGAACCAGTCGCGTCCGTCTGGTTCTTCGGCGGCGGAACGGCGCCCTCGGACGAACCCCCGCCGGCCCGGTGCAAGCCACGGACCCGGCCATGAAGCTCGCCGTCCAGAATCCGCACTGGATATACCTGACCGATTCACGTCAGACGCACGACTATGGCGTCGAGTTTCTGCGCCTGTACAAGCCGCTGCTCTTCCTGTCGCGCGCCGAAGACCGACCGTTGCTGTCGCGCTTCCTCGAAGCCAAGCACCTATCCGCTGACGATTTCGAAGTGACTCACTCGGTCTCGGTCCTCAACCGCGAGGCCGATGTCTTGCTGTGCTTCAATGGATTCCCGCACATCCCCCCGCACGAACCGGTGCGCCGATTCGCCGGGCTCAAGATCTATCACATTATGGACGGCATGCGAGACTGCGTGCAAGTCCACGAGGCGCTGGTCGAAGGGCGGGTCGACTTCTTGATGGCGTGTGCCGCCCATGACCGCTACGATCCCGCCTTCCGTGCCGCCTTCCCGGAGTTCACCGGGCGAGTGATCGGCGTCCCCGTCGGCTTTCATCCCCGACACTCAGACATCGTGCCATTCGCCGTTCGCAAGAACAAGTGCGTCGCCATCGGCACCGACGATCCCACGTCCGACCAGAATCAATGGCAACGCGCGCATTCTCTTTCGACCGATGGCCCCGCGGCCGAGACCCGTCGGAGTGACTTCTCCCAGCGACTTGCCGCCCCGACCGCCGAGCTGCGGAACTGGCTGGATGTGCCGTTGCAGGGCAGTCTCCCGACCGACGCCGGCGGCGGCCGCGACGAGTTGGCCAATGGCTACCGCTTGTTTGCCCCGCTGGAATCGGGGCTGCATTATCCCCCTCCCGTCGCGTTCAGCGGTACGGCGACCGGGGGAGTCATGATTTGCCCCGACCATCCCTGCTATCGCGATCTGGGGTTCTTTGGCGGCGTCCATTGCATCACCTATCGGGAATCCGATCTCGCCGACTTCTTGGGGAAGCTGGCATCATACCTGGCCGACCCGGACACCCTCTACCCGATCCATGCCGAAGGGATGCGCTTCGTTCGGGAGCGTTTCAATCATCGGGCTGTGGCACAGGCACTGTACGCCGATATCCAGGCCCTCTGGATTGGCCATCGGGTATCTGGCGCTGAACTCGAAGCCGCCTCCCCCATGCATCCGTCGCTCGCCGCCACTGCCGGACGCTGAAATCCGACCCCGATCCACGCCCGGGGCGTTTTTTGTTCTTGCCTGGCCGCTACCACTCCCCGTAACTGAGCGCATCGCATTGGCGAAGGCCGTCGGCCTTCGTGCGGGGGGATAGAGTATGGTTGCCGGTATGATCCTGGCAGCCGGCCAAGCCAAACACTTGGGCGGCGCCAAACCACTGCTCGTACAGGAGCAGGCGTCCATGTTGGAGACTGTCGTTTCGCGCTGCCGTTCAGCCGCGCTCGACGATCTGATCGTCGTGCTCGGTCACGAGGCCCGTCGCATGGTCCAGCGCCTCAACCTCGGCGGGCTCAAGGTCGTGATCAACGGCCAGTTCCGTCTCGGGTTGGCCTCCTCGATCCAGCGCGGGCTGGCGTATGTGGCTTCGCGATCCCAAGCGGTGATGCTGGCGCTCGGTGACATGCCGCTCGTCACGACCGAGACGATCGATCGGCTCATCCGTGAATACAAACGCGGACGCAAGGGGATTGTGGTGCCTGTACATGATCAACGCCGCGGCCACCCCCTGATCGTCGACATGAAGTACCTCGAGTTCTTTCTCGGGCTGCGCGGCGACATCAGCACCCACGCCGTGGCCGACGCGTTCCCCAAAGATGTGCGCGAGGTTCCGATCGACTCCGATGAGGTCCTCGTCGACGTCGACACGCGTGATGATCTCGATCGGATCAAACCCCGTCTGGCCGCACCCGCCGGTATGATCGTGCGAGCCCTCTGAGATTTCCACAGCCGGGGTGCCATGCGCAAGCCCCGCGAAGCGAAGGCCTCGCGGGGCTTGTGCATGCCCGTATGTCAGATCGTGTGCCGGCTACGCCGACAACCCGCCGTCGATGTGCCATTCCTGCCCGGTGACGTACGCCGCCCGATCGGACGCCAGGAACGCCACCAAATGCGCCACTTCCTCGGGACGCCCCATGCGTCCCATCGGCACGACCGTTTCGAGCCTTTGTCGTTCCCGGCTCGACGCTCGCTGTAGGCGTCGGGTCTCGATGATACCGGGGCAAATGCAGTTGACCGTGATCCCCTGACGCGCGTTTTCCAGAGCCAGGCTGCGCGCCAGCCCGACCAGGGCCGCCTTCCCTGCCAGCAGATTGGCGAAACCCCGGCTCTGGTGCCGCTGGGGCGATTCGGTGACGAAGACGATCCGGCCGTACCCCCGCTGCCGCATCGGATTGATCACGGCACGGGCGAGATTGTAGGCACCACCCAGATGCACCCGCAGCACGTCCTCCCACTGCCGCCGGTGCATGAGATGGAACGGGACATCGTCGCGAATCCCCGCGTTGTGCACAAGGATGTCGATCTGGCCGAATTCATCGAACACCCTGGTCACCATGCCCGCGCAGGCCGCATCGTCCCCCACGTCGGCGGCGATCGCCAGCGCGCGCGATCCGAACGACTCGATGACCTCGCAGACCGTTTCCGCCCCGGCGGGAGAGCGGTGGTAGTTCACGGCGACCGTCGCGCCCTGTTGCGCCAGACCAATGGCGACGCAGCGCCCGATCCCCTGTGACCCGCCGGAGACCAACGCCACGTGTCCCCGCAACGGCAGACCCGTGGGACGCAACGAGGCCACCGCGGACGAGTCCGGATCGGTTGTGAAGGGAGTCAGACGGTTGATGGTGATCGGTGCTGTCTCGATCGTACTCATCGCTGCCCCCTCCCAAACCGTGGCCGGTCAGCGGTGCGGTAACGCCGCCGCGAGGGTGGCCGGCCATCTCGCCGGCCCTTCCCGTGTCCCGGATGATCTGCCGTCGCGCAGCAAGGCAAACTGCTCCGGGTTCTCCGCGGTCATTTGCTGTGCCCGTGCATAATCATCAGGTCGACCGATGTCCAGCCACAGCCCGGTGTGCTCGTGGGTGTACACCGGCTGGCCATCGCAAATCAATGCCGTCACCAACTCCGGGAAGTCGAAGCGTTGCCCCGCCGGGATCCAATCCAGCGCCTCCCGCCGGAAGGCGTAGATTCCCTCGGAGACACAGAGCGGATACGAGGGCTTTTCGAGGTAATCGAGGACACGTCCGTCGGCGCCCGCCTGCAGGACCCCATACTCGGAATCGAGCGTGCGCGGATGCGTCGCTATCGTCAGTACGCGCCGCGGGGTGTTAATTCTATGGTTCAGAAAGAAGGCACCAAAATCGAGATCGCTGAGCACATCGCCGTTGACGACCAGGAAATCCTCCGTCAGACGGTCGGCCAGCGTTTTGAGCGGAGCCGCCGTGCCCAAAGGCCATTCTTCATGGGAATAGGAGATTCGAACACCCCAGCGGGAGCCGTCGCCAAAGTATGCCTCGATCAGCGACGCCAGATGCCCGACCGCAAAAACAAAATGGCCGAACCCATGTCCGGCCAACTGCCCGAGCAGGATTTCCAGGATCGGCCGGTCGCCGACCGGCATCAATGGCTTGGGGAAGGAGGTCGTGTACGGCAGCAGGCGGGTTCCGCGACCACCCGCCAGTACCACCGCGGTGAGTGATTCATCGGGCCGGTCGGCCATCGGGTTGATTCCACGCGCACGGAGTGGCGCGATCGCTCCTGACACCGTCGAGCGTCCGGCAGTACGGACGCTGCATCATCAGACAGTAGAGCACGAAGATGGCGATGATCAGAAACAGCCAGAACCAAAGTCCGGTACTCTCTTCCCTGCGCTCCATGCCCGATCCTTCGTTGTGACCTCTCCCTGCCACTCTTATCGGTGGCCGGGCCGCCTCTCCGCATCCATGCGGACCAAAGCGGCGGATCGAAACGACCACAAACCCGGTGCCAACGCAGCGACCGCCTGGCGCGACAGCCGTAACCATTTGGCAAAGAGGGAGTTCGGATGTCTCCGGCCGACCGGCGTGGACAGATTCGACGCCGCAACAGTTGTGCGAGGGAATGCGGAGTCTAACGGTCAGGAACTTTTTTCCGGGAGATACTGGCGAGACGCCCTAAGCGCGTGTGGTCACGGGAGGTCCGTATGGGCCGCCGTTCTCCACTCGGTGAGCGATTCTGCCAATGTGGGGGTGGTCGTTGAGAGAGCCGCGGCGGCCTTGTCCACACGCAGCCCACCTCTCAGTGGTCGTACAGCGGGACGTCCAAGTTCGAGGTACTCGACACCTTCGACAACATTCACCGGCAAACCCGATAGCACGGCCAACTGTCGCGCCAGTTCATAGCGCGAGATGACTTCACGCCCGGCGATGTGCCAGATGCCTCCCAGTCCACGTTCACAGACTTCCACAATGGCCGCGGCGAGGTAGTCCACCGGCGTGATGTTGGAGAACTGATCGACCGCCGCCCGCAGCGGCGGCGACTGGCGCATCTTCTCGACCATGGCGTCAACAAACGTGCGACGACCATGCCCTCCACTCCCCAGGAAGCTGGCGGAGCGCACGATGACATGCCGATTACTGTCTTCCGCGACTATCATTTCGCCCTGGTACTTGGTCCGGCCGTAGACATTGATCGGAGCAACCGGGTCATCTTCAGCGTACGGCCCATGTTCACCATCGAAAACATAATCCGTCGACAGATAGACCACGCGCGTCGGCGCGGTGCGTACCGCCTCGACGAGGAATCGCGTGCCCGCGACATTGAGAATGATCGCCGCGGCAGGATCCTGCTCGCAGCGGTCGACGTCGGTCATTGCCGCTGTGTGCACGACCCAGTCGGCTTGGGCCTGCTCGATGAATTTCTCTGTGGAACGTGGCAGCGTGAGATCCAAAGGAATCACGTGCACGTCCGTCGGCCATGCCCGTCGCACCCGATGCACGCCGGCAATCACCACATGTCCGCGCGCCATGGCCGTCTCGACCACCGCGCTACCCAATAGCCCGCCGGCACCGGTCACTGCAAGGCGCAATGGTCGCAACGAAGACGTCACAGCAAACGGAACTCTTGTAGGGGCGCACGGCCGTGCGCCCTCTTGTGTATCCAGTCCAACTCACTTCTCCCGCAAGAACGACGGTGTCCAGTCTGTGCGGTGACGACACCATTCCTGGTTATCCCGAATCCAATCAACAGTGCGACGCAACCCCTCGCCAAATGGCACCCGCGGTTCCCAACCAAAGACCCGCTTGGTCTGCGAGAAATCCAACGCGTATCGTTGATCGTGACCGGGACGGTCGGGAACCGGCGTGATCAGAGCCGGGTCCGCGTCGCAGAGACGGCAGATCTCAGATGCAATCTGCCGGTTCTCCATCTCATCAGGCGATCCCAGATGCCATACCGGCCGCGACTTCCGCGCGGCATCGTCGGCCAGAATCGCCATCAGCCCGGCCACGAAATCATCGACATGGAGCCAGCAGCGCCGCTGCCGCCCGTGACCATAGAGCGGCATCGAATCGCCGGCCAGGGCGCGCGTGGCAAACAGAGGAATGAACTTCTCCGGGTACTGTCGCGGTCCGTAGACATTCACCGAACGCACGATCGTCACATCCATCTCAAACGAACGCGCATACGCCAACGCCATCCAGTCCGCCGCCGCCTTGCTCGCCGCATACGGACTCGTCGGGCGCAACGGCTCACCGGTGCCGAAGATCGCCCCCTTGGGCGTCGGCCCATACACTTCATCGGAGGAGATCACGATGACCGGCGGCCGCCCATGCGCCATCGCCACCTCCAGGACTACCTGTGTCCCCAACACGTTCGTGCGCACAAACCGCCCCGCCTCTTCCAGCGAACGGTCCACATGCGTCTCAGCGGCAAAGTGCACAACCAGGTCGACCGCCTGCGGCCACGCCGCTCCCAGGTCCGCCGGATCAGCCACATCTACCGTCACATGTCGATAGCGCGGGTCGGATTGCGCCTCTTCCAGATTGTCTACTGAACCCGCATATGTGAGACAGTCAACATTGGTGACCGAGTCGCCCGGATGACCCACGAGCCACCGCCGCACAAAGTGCGACCCCAGAAACCCACATCCGCCGGTGACGAGGAGGTTCATGCCGACAATCCGGATCTCGCGCCCTTCGCGACCGCCCTCCACCCCCCCTGTCATTCCGGGCGAAGCGAGGAATCTGCTGTTTCTAATCTCGTCTCCCTCACCCCAGCCCTCTCCCGGAGGGAGAGGGAGATCATAACCTCTCCCTCCGGGAGAGGTCGATCCGCCCGGAGAACGGATCGGGTGAGGGAAAGTCCGTTCATACCAATCAGGCCCGTCGGAGCACTACTCCCGCCCCCAATCATACGGAATATCATTATCAAACGGATCCACCCGCTCCTCATCCGGATCGGCGGCATTGTACGGCTCCGTGGGGCAATTCAGGCATACAACCTCGACATCGCCGATGTTCTTGAACCCGTGATAGACCAGAGGCGGGATGACAATCAATTGCGGCCGCTCACCGTCGCACTCGATGACATCAATCTGCCCCCGCGTCGGCGAATCACCGCGCGGATCATACAGCACAAAACGCGCCCGTCCGGCGATCAGACAGAATAAGTCGGTCTGCCGTGTATGACGATGCCACCCTTTGACGATCCCCGGATGCGCGGTCGTAACATAGACCTGCCCGAACCGTTGGAACTCCGCATCATCGCACCGCAGCACCTCGAAGAGCCGCCCCCGCTCATCAGGATGCACGACCAGCGGCCGCACGGCGCTGCCGTGGATGGGGCGACGGTGCTCGGCGTTTGGGATCATCGCCCTGTCACCCGTCCCTTCACCCACCGGTCAAACGGCGGCCAGAACTCTTCTTTCGCCCTCGGCCCGAACCATGTCCGCCCCGCCAGCGTCGCGGCGCGATGCAGTGATTCCACGGTCCCCGCATCGCTCCACCAGCCGGGAAGGATGCCATAGGTCAGATTGCCGCGCGCCAGATAGGTGTTCGTCACGTCCGTGATCTCCAACTCGCCGCGACGCGACGGACGCAGCCCCCGGATGATGTCGAACACGGTGTTATCGTAGAAGTACACGCCGATCACCGCATACGGCGACGGCGCCCGCTTTGGCTTCTCGACAATCCCCACCAGTCGCTTCCCGGAGAAACGCGCGACACCGAAGCGCTGCGGTGTATCGACCTTCTTGAGCAGAATGCGAGCACCGCTTTCCTGCCGGGCATAGCGGCCGACCTCGGGACGTATACTCTTCTGGAGAATGTTGTCCCCGAGGATGACACAGACCGGACCGCCCGATGCGAAATCCTCCGCCAGCGCCAGCGCCGCGGCGATTCCGCCTTCCCCCTTCTGGAAGGTGTAGTACAAGCGGCGGAAGCCGAACTCGCGCCCATCCCCCAGAAGCCGCATGAAATCGCCGGGACGCTGCCCGCCGGTCACGATCAGAACCTCGTTGATCCCCGCCTCGATCAGCGAACGCAGCGGATAGAAGATCATCGGCCGGTCCCAGACCGGAAGGAGGTGTTTGTTGGTGATGGCGGTCAGAGGCCCCAGCCGCCGCCCCAGCCCGCCCGCCAGAACGACACCTCTCAGATGCCCTGCCGCGACCTTCACGCCCATGTCGGATGACCCCATGCGGTGAAAATACAGGGCCGGAAGCAAGAAGGTCGAGCGAAACATCCGACCCCCTGACGGGGTATTACGCTAAGACGAGGTGAGGACCGGACAGACGACGCCAAACTGGACCAAATAAGCCCTGATCCTCACATTTGTCCTTTCGCTCCGGCGCTGTTCTTGCTAAGTGGACTGATGCTCGGCGCAGCGTGCACCGGCTGTGCCCTCATGGACACAAAGGGAGAAGCACCATGATAGGAAGCACTCGACGGATTCTGGCGGCCCCGGCCCTGGCCGTGAGCGCCGCACTGGTGTTTGTCGCCGCCGACAAGACCCCCCCGGGAGTCGAGGAACTGGCAATCGGCAAGGCCGCGCCCGACTTCTCGCTTCCCGCCACCGACGGCAAGACATACTCATTGGCGGACGTCGTCGGCCCGAAGGGGACATTGGTGATCTTCACCTGCAACCATTGCCCCTATGCGATTGCTTATCAGGACCGGATCATCGCGCTGGCCGGGCACTACCGTCCATTGGGAATCGGCGTGGCCGCCATCTCCTGCAATGACGCCAAGGCCTATCCCGACGATTCCTTCGCGAAGATGAAGGAGCGCGCCGCCGAGAAGAAGTTCAACTTCCCCTATCTCTATGATGAATCCCAGGGAATCGCCCTCAAGTACGGCCCCCGGGTCACGCCGCATATCTACCTCTTTGATTCGACCAAGACCCTGGTGTATCGGGGACGGATTGACGATTCCGCCAAAGAGAGTGCCGTGAAGAAGCGCGAATTGACCGACGCCCTCGATGCCCTCTTGGCGGGCAAACCGATCCCCACCGCGACAACAGTGGCGTTCGGCTGTTCGATCAAGTGGCGCCCCGATGTCTTGGAGCCGGGAAAACGGAAGTGATGACCCCCCACTCGGCCCTCCACAGATCAACTCGCGGACAAGGGGCTTCAGCCCCTTGAAGACCATCCGAGCAATGGCCTGCGGACAGGGGGCTTTCAGCCCCCAGACGGTGGGTGCCGAGCACCCACCCGACGGGCACGGCACGCCGTGCCCCCAGAAAGCACTCCGTTTGCTCTCACACGGTAAACAAGGGGCTTCAGCCCCTTGACGATCTCTGCGACCGAAGTACGCGGACAGGGGGCTTTCAGCCCCCTAACGGTGGGTGCAGAGCACCCACCCGACGGGCACGGCACGCCGTGCCCCAAAGCGCTCCGTTTGGTCTCACACGGTAAACAAGGGGCTTCAGCCCCTTGCCGTGCATCGCGCGCAGTGGTTGCCTTGATTCTAGTCGGAGTTCTCTTCGGATCGTGTACCCGCAAGTCCGAGCCGACGCCACCGGCCGCACACGGGACCGCCATTCAGACCGGCGACATCCCACAGATCGAGTCGCTCTTGACCGCCCATCGCGGCCGTTGGGTGTTGATGAACCTCTGGGCAACGTGGTGCCGACCGTGTGTGGCGGAGACGCCGGCGCTGGTGGGGTTGGCAGGCAAGCTCACGGACCGGCCGTTCACCATGATCGGCATTTCGCTCGACCTGCTGGTCGCCAATGATGAGCCGGCGGCCGTGCGCAAGGTCACCGATTTTGCCGCCAAGTATCAGATGTCCTATCCCACTGTCGTCTTCTCCGGTTCCACCGATGACCTGATTCAACACTTCTCCCTGACCGGCGTCATCCCCACGACGATCCTGTACGATCCCGACGGACGCGAGCAGAACCGCTGGATCGGTGCTCTGACCGACAGCGATCTCGATCAGATCCGTCGTCTGGTTTCCTGAACCGGACTCTTCCGCACGGCGACCGTCGGGCGGGGTGCTACTCTCTGCTGCGCGCCCGGTCCCGGATCCACTATCTTGCCCCATCGGCCACCTTCGTTTGGCCGGAACCAAGCGATGCGACTCATGGAACCGGCGATTGTGCATGACCGACCGTGGAGCTGGGACACCGTATGGCCGTGGCTGGCCGCGCTGGGACTCATCCAGATGGTGGCGGCAATTGCGGCGATCCAGCTCGGGGCGCTGTGGATGTGGGCTCCGGCAGCGGTGTTGGTCGCATCCATAGCGTTTCTCTCTCCACGCTTGGGAGTCTACTTCTTGGTGGTCCTAGTCTATGTACGAGTGCCGCTGTCCGGTGCAGTCGGCGTCTACCCTGCGGACATCGTGGCCATCCTGATATTGGCAGGAGCTGCCGTTGGCCACCTGGCAGCCAACAGGCAACCGTCAGAGGTGAATCCGTTGACCAAACCCACCATTGCGGTTCTCGGCGTCTTCGCACTCTCGCTGGTCAGCAGCAAGTTCCTGAACGCGGGCGTCGTCAACTGGATGAGGCATGCCCAGATTCTTGGGCTGAGTCTCGCCGTGACGGCATCTCTGGACAGACGGGATGTTCATCGGCTGTTGCGCGGCATGTTCATCATCACGACCGCGATGGCCGCCTACAATGCCGTTCGATTCATTCTCATCGGCGGCACCGCCCGGCTGTTCGGCCCACTGGGAGCATTCTTCCCGCTGTTTCTATCCGTAGCGATCGGCTATGGCACGGTGTTCTTCCTGATCGTCGACGATACCCGGACGCGCGTCACGTGGGGCGCAGCCCTGCTGATCCTGTTCATGGGCCAATTGTCCTCCCAAGCCCGCGCCGCATGGCTGCAGACGGCCCTGAGCATCGGCTTGCTCGCATGGGTGTTCTGGAAGTGGGCGGGGAACAATGGCTTTCCGGCCATTCGCCGTCGACTGCGGACATTGGGAATCGTGGCGTTCGTAGTGGCATTGGTCCTGCTGTCGGGCGCCATCCCGTTGTTTGATCAGCCGACATCACGTGTGTACGAGAGCCTCGCCGGAGAGTCATTGTCGCTCAACATGCGGTTCTTTCTCTGGAAGATGGGAATGGACGCCTTCCTCGCCTCGCCGCTTCTGGGCACCGGACTCGCCGCCGTCCGACATCTGGACGAGCTTCTCCCCCAGTGGAGGCTCGAAACGATGGGGCTCTACACGCACGGTCTCGGAGCCCACAACGACATGATCACGTACCTGTCGGAAACCGGGTTGATCGGCGTCACAGTCATTCTGTGGTTGTTCCTGCGCGTCTTGCGGGTTGGGTATCAGGCGTTCCGCGCCCGCTCCTCCGTGGAGGATGCGGCAGCAATCCTGTCACTGTGGATTCCGGTTAGCGGGATTGTCATGGCGTTCTTCTTCGGAGCACACACTTTCTATTCCATCGCCGGCCTGATGACCTCGTTGTGCTTCGGAATGCTGGTCCGCCTATGTCTGCCACAGTCACCGACTGGCGCCCAACGCGGCTCTTGAGACTCGTACGTCCACCGGTAGATCAGGATGTGTCCGCACCCGTCCACTGACTCGACATCGCCCCTTCTGGGACCGCCGGGCACCAAACAGAGACGGCTGCGGATCCTCGCCGTCTTGCTGCTGCTGATTATCCACCTTGTCCTCGGGGCCGTACGCTGGGATTTCATCATCACGTTCGATGGCTCCGAGTACTTGCAGATGGCGCGGAACCTCCTATCAACAGGGAGCTTCACCTACGACGGCACCAACCCGGTCGTCGGCAAGCCGCCGGGTTTCCCCTTCCTGCTCGCCTGTTACCTGCGCGTAGTCGGCTCCCCGACAGGGTTCCAGCATCTGCAGATGCTCTTTCTGTTCGCGACCTTCCTGCTGGTCGCTGCCATGGCCTCTCGGGTCGTCGGAGCGGGCTGGGCCCTGGCGCTGCTTGCGGTGCTCGTGATCGGCAATCCAATGCCGCTGCTCGTGTACAACCTCATGTCGGAACCGCTCTTCTACCTTCTGACTGCGGTGGGGATCTCCGCGACGTGTCGGCTCTGGGAATCGCGGCGGACGCGCTGGGCGTTGATCGCCGGCTTGGCATACGGCCTGTCGGCATATGTTCGTGCCTCCAACCTGTTCTGGCCGCTGGCGCTTCTGCTGATGATCGTGGTTGCCTTTCGCCGGTTCCTGCGTCCAACCGCGATGATCCTGGTCATCCACGTTGTCGTTGTCACGCCGTGGCTGGTCCGGAACGCCGTCCTCTTTCATCGCTTCGTCCCCATGGTGTCCAACTGGGGGCTGCTGTACTACATGAGCGATGCCGAGCTCTATGGCATCCTCCATTTGGGCGGCGTAGCCGATGTTATGGCTACAGCGACTTACAAGTCGATCGTCAGGGACGAGTGTCAGTTCAATTGGGATCCCAGTGAACGGTTCCGCCAGGCGGCAATGGCGCGCATCAGATCCGACCTAGGCGGCTATTTGCGACGATGCCTGCACCAAGCCGGCTTTGCCTGGGCATTCATCCCGGGGACTCGTGGTGCCGCACGGGATGCCCCCGTCCTGTTTCAGATCGGTCGATTGGTGATGCTGACTTTCTATGCCATGATAATCGTAGGCGTCTTCACTCTCAGACGGGGATCGCTGTTCCTGCCCGCACTTTTGATCGGCTATGCCGTCTATAGCGCTGCGGTTCTCTTTCCCGTCAGGACGGAGTCGCGATACCTGATTCTTCCCTACATGTTTCTCTTACCGACGGCACTCGTGGGAATCCGCCGGGTGTTGGTGTCACGGGGACGTTTGTCCTTTCTCGCGACAGAATCGGAATGGAAGTCGTCGGGCTCTTCCTCCGGCGCGATGGGACCTTCGTGAGCGAGCTGTAACCCCCTCGCGGAGATCATCTGCCACTGGAGTACGGGCGCCCATAACCCAATCACATCGACCGACTTCCATTCATGGGACAACAGCACAACGCCGGCCCGGTGGGCCGGCGTTCCGCTGCGGGGAAAATGTCACGACCGTGGATACATCTATTGAGTCTCGCATAATACAGTGACATGAGGTTCAAAAGAAAGAGGCCGGAGTGTTTGAGGAAGGCACGGGGCAAGTCGGGATGACGGCGGATGCAACGGGCGCCCTTGCGGATTTGGCGGGCCAGGATAT